>JAUTXB010000196.1 GCA_030838245.1 Acidimicrobiaceae bacterium | reverse complement strand
CCAGTGAGCGATTCCCGGAGGTTCGGCATGGACACCAGCGCAACTGCGGCCGAGGGGGAGCACAACCCGTTCGAGGCGATGGACGCCCTGGCCGGCGACACCCGCGATCCCTACCCCCAGTTCGCCGAGAAGCGTAAGCACGACCCGGTGTGGCGCGGGACACTGATGGACCTTTCCATCGTTCCGCCGGAGTTCATCCCCGACGAGGAGTGGGCGGTCTTCCGCTACGACGACGTGTCCCGGGTGTTCCGGGACTCGAAGCGCTTCAGCTCCGAGGGGTACAACGAGACCATCGGGCTGGTCATGGGCCCCACCATCTTGGGGATGATGGGCTCACCCCACCGCGAGCACCGGAACCTGGTGGCCAACGCGTTCAAGGAGCGGTCCCTGCAGCGCTGGGAGCCGGAGTTCATCGCCCCGGTCTGCCACCAGCTCATCGACGAGGTGATCGAGGACGGTCGGGCCGACCTGGTCCGTGCACTGACATTCGAGTTCCCGGTGCGGGTCATCGTCAACATCCTGGGCCTGCCCGCCGACGACCTCGACATGTTCAAGCGCCTCTCGATGCAGCTCATCGGCATCGCCGGGGACATGGAGGTCGGCTTCAACGCCTCGCTGGCCCTCCAGGAGTACTTCCAGGTCCAGATCGAGGCCCGCCGATCGAAGCCGACCGATGACGTGATCAACGACTTGGTCACGGCGGAGGTGGACGGGGAGAAACTGACCGACGAGGCCATCGTCTCTTTTCTCCGCCTTTTGCTGCCCGCCGGCGTCGAGACCACCTACCGGTCGTCGGGCAACCTGTTGTACCTCTTGCTCACCCATCCCGATCAGCTGGACGCGGTGCGCCAGGACAGGACCCTCGTCCCCCAGGCCATCGAGGAGGGACTGCGACGGGAGACCCCGCTGACCAACGTGGCCCGCTTCGCCACCACTGATGTCGAGATGGGGGGCAAGACCATCCCCAAAGGAGCCACCGTCGGGGTCTGCATGGGTTCGGCCAACCATGACGAGACCCGATGGGACAACGCCGAGGCGTTCGATATCTTCCGGCCGCCGGTCCCCCACATCTCCTTCGCCGCCGGTCCCCATGTGTGCCTGGGCATGCACCTGGCCCGCTTGGAGACCCGGGTGGCCCTCAATGTCGTCCTCGACCGGTTGGCCGGCGTGGCCCTCGATCCGGGCGACGGCGATCCCCACATCCGGGGCATGATCTTCCGCTCACCGACCAGCCTGCCCGTGACCTTTCGCGCCGCATAAGGGCGCCTGACCCCGGAGCCGCGGGCCGTGTAGGCGGCCCGGGTGGCGCCCATCGCCGTGGCCGGCCCGCTTGCCTGCCATTCGGCGGGGAGGCGCGTGCCGAAGTCCCGCCGTCGGTCGCCGGTAGCATGACGGCATGGGACGAACCGCCTGGACCACGACCGAGCGTCGCCCGACCCGGCAGATCCATGTCGGCTCGGTGGCTGTCGGCGGCGGCGCGCCGGTCACCGAGCAGTCGATGACCACGACCAAGACGGCCGACGCCGAGGGCACGCTCGCCCAGATCTACGCCCTGGCCGCGGCCGGAGCCGACATCGTGCGCTGCACGTGCAACGAGGAGGCCGCAGCCGAGGGCTTGGCCCGGATCATCCCCCGCTCGCCGGTGCCCATCATCGCCGACATCCACTTCCACCACGAGATGGCTTTGGCCGCGCTCGAAGCCGGCGTCCAGGGTCTCCGCCTCAACCCGGGCAACCTCCGTAAGGCCCATGAGATCAAGCAGGTGGCCTCGGAGGCAAAGGACCGCGGCGTCCCCATCCGTATCGGCGTGAACGCCGGGTCGCTCCACCCCGACTTGTACAAGAAGTTCGGCGGGGCCACCCCCGAAGCACTGGTGGAGTCGGCCCGCATGGAGCTGGCCTACTTCGCCGAAGTCGGCTTCGAGGACGTGAAGATCTCGGTCAAGGCCTCCTCGGTCCCGTTGATGATCGAGTCCTACCGGCTGGCCTCGGAGACGTTCGACCACCCACTCCATCTGGGGGTGACCGAGGCGGGACCGCCGCCGGCCGGGTTGTTGAAGGGCACGGCCGGGATCGCCACCTTGCTGTCCGAGGGAATCGGCGACACCATCCGCTACTCGCTGACCGCCGATCCGGTCGAAGAGGCGAGAGCCGGGCGCCAGCTCCTCGAGGCATTGGGCCTGCGGGAGCGCAAGGGGCTCGACCTCATCGCCTGCCCGAGCTGTGGCCGGGCCGAGATCGACGTCATCGCCGTGGCCAAGGCGGCCCAGGAAGCGTTGGAGAACCGCAACCTCCCCATCCAGGTGGCGGTGATGGGCTGTGTAGTGAACGGCCCGGGCGAGGCCCGAGAGGCCGATCTGGGCATCGCCGCCGGCAAGCGACGGGGTCACCTGTTCATCAAGGGCAAGATCATCCGCGTCGTCCCCGAAGACGAGATGGTCTCCGCGCTCGTGGCCGAGGCCGAGCAGTTGGTGGCCGAGGGGGTCGAGGCCCGCTTGGCCCTGGCCGACGTGGGCGCCGAGGCCGCGGCGGAGGCCGACCGCCGCGACCTGCTCGAGGCCAAGGGGACCGACGCCAACGCCTCGGAGACCAAGGTGGACCTCATCCGGAAGAAGTACGGCAACGACGACTGATCGCCGGCCGTTCGGCGACGCCATCACCCGCCGAGCCTGACCGGGCGCGGCGGTAGGCTCGCCGACCATGCGCATGTCCCGGCTTCTGCTCCGTACCCTTCGAGAGGCGCCGGCTGATGCCGAAGTGGCCAGCCACCAATTGCTGGTCCGGGGTGGGTACATCCGACGACTGGCCTCGGGCGTCTATACCTTCATGCCCCTGGGCCTTCGGGTGCTCCACAACGTGGAGCGGGTCATCCGAGAGGAGCTCGACGCCGCCGGGGGCCAGCAAGTGCTGCTACCAGTCCTCAACCCCTTGGAGCTCTGGCAGCAGAGCGGACGCGCCGAGCTCTTCGGCTCCGATGCCCTGCCCGCCTTCACCGTCGACGGGAGGGGCGGCACCTTCGTGCTCGGGCCCACCCACGAGGAAGTGGTCACCGTCACCGTGGGGGGCGAGGTCGACTCCTATCGGCAGCTCCCGCTCACCGTCTACCAGATACAGGTCAAATTCCGCGACGAGGCCCGACCCCGGTTCGGCCTGATGCGCACCCGCGAGCTGATCATGTGCGACGCCTATTCGTTCGACGTCGACAAGAAGGCCATGCAGGCTTCCTACCAGGTGATCTACGACGCCTACGTGCGAATCTTCCGACGGTTGGGCCTGGACGCCACCCCGGTCGAGGCCGAGTCCGGGGCCATCGGCGGCGACGTCAACCACGAGTTCATGGTTCCCTCCGCAGTCGGCGAGGACTTCTTCGTCCGGTGCCCCTCGTGCCAGTACGCGGCCAACGTCGAGGCGGCCGAGCGGGGCGAGCCCTTCCCCGCTGAGGCCCAATCGGCGGCAGCCGACGGCCCGACGCTGACCGAGCACCACACGCCGGGCCAGACGAGCGTGGACCAGGTGGTCGAGAGCTTCGCCGATCAGGAGCTGGTCGCCGGGGACCTGTTGAAGAGCCTCGCCGTGGTCGATGACACCGGCGCCCCCGTGGTCCTGGTCCTCCCCGGTGACCGCGAGGCGCGTCTGCCCTCGGGATGGCGGCTCTTCGAGACGGCCGACTTCGCCGCCCACCCGGGCCTGGTCAAGGGGTTCCTCGGCCCGATGGGCCAACAGGGTGACGGCATCTCGGTGGTCGCCGATCTCGGTGTCCACCGGCCCGGCAGCTGGGTCACCGGGGCCAACCGGACCGACCACCACGCCGCCGGTGTAGTGGTGGGTCGGGATTTTGCCGTCGACCGGTGGGGATCGTTCGTCGAGGTCGCCGCAGGCGACCCCTGCCCTCGATGCGGCGATCCGGTGGACCTGGTCCGGTCGGTGGAGGCCGGTCACACCTTTCAGCTGGGGACCAAGTACTCCGACGTCATGCCCGGTGCCACCGTGGTCGACGAGGCCGGCAACGAGGTGCCCTTCGCCATGGGCTGTTACGGCATCGGGGTCAGCCGGCTCCTGGCTGTGGTGGCCGAGGAGTTCCACGACGACAAGGGCCTGGCCTGGCCGGAGGTGGTCGCACCCTACGACGTCCAGCTGCTGGCCCTGGGGGCGGGACGATCCCCCGAGGTCGCTGCAGCTGCTGACCGGCTCTACCGGGAACTGTCCGACGCCGGTGCCGCCGTGCTCTACGACGATCGCGACGTGTCGCCGGGAGTCAAGTTCGCCGACGCCGACCTGTTGGGCCTGCCCGTACACCTGGTGGTCGGGTCGAAGGGACTGGCTCGGGGGGTGGTGGAGTGGCGCACCCGATCGACGGGGGAGGAGCGCGACGTTGCCGTCGACGCCGTCCTCGGCCAGTTGGGCCTGCGGCCCCAGGGGTAAGAGCCGCTGGTCGGCGGTCCAACGGGGGCAGATTGAGCCGCGAACAGCGTCCGAAACCCCAGTGACCAGGGAGACAGAAAACGGGCGGTACTGATATACTGTCTCTCTGCCGTTCGGTTGAAGTGGAGTGACGCTGACAAGGCGTGGGCGGACAGCCCACGCTTTTGTTTTCTGTGGTCGTTCCCCTCAGCCTGCAGGCATGGACGAGACAATGACGAACCCACCGACCCGCAGAGAGGAGAGACACAGATGGCTGAAGAACTGTTCCCTCTCCTCGAGCCCGTACTGGCTGGCTCCGACCTGGAGCTGATCGACGTCGAGGTCCGGTCGGGCGTGGTGCTGGTGACCGTCGACCGGGAAGGCGGGGTCGACCTGGAGGCTCTCACCCAGGCCAATCGGGCGGTTTCGGTCGTCCTCGACGAGCACGACCCCATCCCCGGGCACTACACGCTCGAGGTCTCGAGCCCCGGCGTGGAGCGGACCCTGCGGACGCCCGCCCATTTCGCCCGAGCCATCGGGGAAAAGGTCGCGGTCAAGACCCGCCCCCAGGTCGAGGGCGACCGTCGCCTGACCGGGACACTGGTCGCATCCGACGACGAGGGCCTGGTGCTCCGCATCGAGGACGACCACACCGGGGAGCGCCGGCTGGGCTATTCCGACATCGACCGGGCCCGAACGGTCTTCGAATGGGGCCCGGCTCCCCGACCCGCCGGTGGGGCCAAGAACACACCGAAAGCCAAGGCCAAGAACAGCCCGAAGCACAAGGCTGCCGGATCCACGCAGAAGAGGAAGCAGGTCACCACGCCATGAGCAAGACGAACTTCGAGTTCCTCGATGCCCTCGGCCAGATTGCTCGCGATAAGGGGATCTCGGTCGAGGCCCTCCTCGACGCCCTGGCCAATGCCCTGGTGGCGGCGTACAAGCGCACCCCGGCGGCGGCCGAGGAGGCGGTGGTGACCATCGATCCCGAGTCGGGCGAGATCCGCGTCTACGGACAAGAGCTCGACGAGGACGGCAATGTCACCCGCGAGTGGGACGACACGCCCGACGACTTCGGGCGGATCGCCGCCCAGACGGCCTAGCTGGTCATCCTCCAGCGCATCCGCGAAGTGGAGCGGGACCTCAAGTACGAGGAGTACGCCGGGCGTGAGGGTGACATCGTCACCGGGATCGTCCAGCAGACAGACAACCGCTACACCTTGCTCGACCTGGGCAAGGTGGAAGCATTGCTGCCCCAGGCCGAGCAGGTCTCCTACGAGCGCTACGAGCACGGGGCCAGGCTGAAGGCGTACATCGTCGAGGTCCGCAAGACGACCAAGGGGCCCCAGATCGTGGTCAGCCGGAGCCATCCCGGCCTGATCAAGCGGCTCTTTGAGCTCGAGGTGCCGGAGATCTCCTCGGGTGCGGTGGAGATCAAGGCGGCGGCCCGGGAGCCCGGGCACCGCACGAAGATCGCGGTCTGGTCCAACGACCCGAACGTCGACCCAGTGGGCGCCTGTGTCGGCGCCCGGGGATCCCGCGTCCGCATGGTCACCAACGAGCTCCGGGGCGAGCGGGTGGACGTGGTCCCGTACTCGGACGATCCCGTCGAGCTCATCCAGAGCGCGCTGGCCCCCGCCCGGGTACGAGAGGTGCGCCTCGACGACGAGACGGGGACCGCCACCGTCATCGTCAGTGACTACCAGTTGTCCCTGGCCATCGGGAAGGAAGGGCAGAACGCCCGCCTGGCTGCCCGGCTCACCGGGTGGCGGATCGACATCAAGAGCGAGACCCAGCTGGCCGAAGAGGAGGCCGGGTACGGCGGTGAGGAGTGGGCCCAGGGCGAGTGGGTCCAAAACGACGCCGGTGAGATGGTTTGGCAGCCCGCCGAAGGCGGCGAGGCCCTCTCGGCCTCGCAGTGGTCCGAAGGAGCCGAGGGTGTCGACGGGGCCACTCCCGGTGAAACGGCGGCGGCACCGGCCGCCGAACCGGCACCGACGGAAGCCGAACCGGCACCGACGGAAGCCGAACCGGACCCCGAACCAGCCGAAGCGGCCACGCCGACACCGGCTACCGGGGCGTTGACCGGGGAGAACCCGGCATAGCCCCCATCCGTACCTGCATCGGTTGCCGGCGCACCGCCTCGCCCGACCAGCTGGTGCGGTTGACCCGTCTCCCCGACGGCGAAATGGTCGTGGGACGGGCTGCGCCGGGTCGAGGGGCCTGGTTGTGCCGGTCGTCGCTCTCGTGCCTGGAGCGTGCCCTGCGCCGTGGGGCGCTGGCCCGGGCCGTCCGCGGTCCGGTTGCTCCAGACCAGGTCGAACGGCTGCGAGCGGTGCTGAGCCGGGTCGAAGGAGGACCCGGCCCTGTGATGTGCGAGGATAGAGGTTCGCATGTGCGAGTCGACGAATGCGAAGTGAACGAAGGACAGTAGGAGCCGTTGCCGAAGAAGATCCGCGTCTACGAGCTGGCCCATGAGCTCGGTCTGACCAATAAAGAGGCCCTTGACCTCTGCCTCTCTCTCGGGATGGGGGTCAAGAGCCATTCGTCGTCCATTGAGGACGCGCAAGCCGATCGCGCCCGCAGAAAGGCCGACCGCGAGGGTCTCCGCCGCCCGGTGCAGCCCGAGGAGCCAGCGGCACCGGCCAAGGCCACGAAGAAGGCGGCGGCCAAGAAAGTCGCCGCCACCACGGAGAAGCCCGCCTCCGCCCCGTCGACGCCCGACGGCGAGTCGGCACCGGCCACCACCGGAACGGACGGCGATCTCCCCGAGGAGGGCGGTGGGTCACCCACGCCGATCAAGCGCTCCGGCGCCCGCTTGGTGAGCAGTCGACCCTCGTCCGATCAGCCGGGATCGACCGGCCCCGCGCTGGTCCGCTCGAGCCCGAGCCCGGCCGCCGCTCCTACCGCTCCGGCCGCACCCCGGCCCGCAGCTGCACCGGCTACCCCACCCCGTCCTGCCCCGCGCCCGGCCCCAGCACCTGCGGCTGCTCCCAAGCCCCAAACGCCGGCCGCGTCTCCCGCGGCTCCTGCCACACCAGCTCCTGCCGCAGCAGCTCCGGCCCCGTCGGCCCCCGCCGCAGTTCCGCCCCAGCCTGCCCCGGCCCCGACGGCGCCAGTCGCGCCGGTCCAGGCGCCACCGACGCCGGTTGCCCCGGCCGCCGCAGAGACGGCGACACCGGTCGCGCCGGCCGCATCGGCCGCATCGGCCCCCGCCCCGCCGGCGCCACCGACATCTGGCCCGGCCCGGCCACCCACGAGCCAGTCGGGCAAGCCCGTCCCGCCCCCGCCCGGCGGTCCGCCCCGATCAGTCAGCGGTCGACCGATCCCGCCGCCTCCGGGCGCCGGTGGTCGGCGCACACCTGCGGGAGCCGGACGTCCCGGCCCGGGTGGTCCTGGCGGCCGTCCCAGTGGCGGCGGCTATGCCGGTCGTCCCGGTGGCGCTGGTGCCGGACGCCCCGGTGGCGGCACCGGCGGAGGCTTCGGCGCCCGACCTGGTGGCGGTGGCGGTTTCACCGGCGGTCGTCCCGGAGGTCCGGGCGGACCCGGTGGTGGCCCCGGCGGTCCTCCCGGCCGCGGTGGTCCGGGCATGGGACGTGGCCGTCCCAATCAGCGTCGGCCCCGTCGTCGGCGTCGGAACCTCGAAGAGCTGGAGCCGACCCAGCTGACTGCGTACACGCCCTCGACTGCCCCGGTGCCCGACACCGAAGTCATCGTGGAACGTGGCTCCACGGCACGCGACCTCGGCCCCAAGCTGAACCGGTCGGCTGGCGACGTGATCCGATTCCTGCTCCTGCAGGGCGAGATGGTCACCGCCACCCAGTCGTTGACCGACGACATGATCGAGCTGTTCGCCGCCGAGCTCGGCGCGACGGTCCGACTGGTCGACCCCGGCGAGGAGCGCGAAGCCGAGCTGCTGGCCAAGTACTTCGACGATGACGACGAGGAAGAGGACGAGGCCGATCTGCGCCCCCGCCCGCCGGTGGTCACCGTCATGGGTCACGTCGACCACGGCAAGACCCTGCTGCTCGACCGCATCCGTTCAGCCAACGTGGTTGCCGGCGAGGCCGGTGGCATCACCCAGCACATCGGTGCCTACCAGGTCGAGTACAACGGCAAGCCCATCACCTTCATCGACACCCCGGGCCACGAGGCCTTCTCGGCCATGCGAGCCCGCGGCGCCGAGGTGACTGACATCGTGGTCCTGGTGGTGGCGGCGGACGACGGCGTGATGCCCCAGACCATCGAGGCCATCAACCACGCCAAGCTGGCCGAGGTGCCGATCATCGTGGCCGTCAACAAGATCGACCGGGAAGAAGCCGATCCCAACCGGGTGCTGCAGCAGATATCCGAGTACGGCCTGGTTCCCGAGGCGTGGGGTGGCGACACCATCACCGTCGAGGTGTCGGCCCTCCAGAATCTGGGCGTCGACGACCTGTTGGAGCAGATCGTGCTGGTGGCCGAAGTCGAGGAACTGGTAGCCAGCCCCGAGGGCCCCGCACGCGGTTTCGTCATCGAGGCCGAGCTCGAGGTGGGCCGTGGGCCGGTGGCCTCGGTCATCGTGGAGCGAGGCACGCTGCGCGTCGGCGACCCCATCGTGGCCGGGGCGGCATGGGGCAAGGTGAAGGCACTGGTCGACGACCGGGGCGACCAAATCAAAGAGGCGCCGCCGTCGACACCCGTGCAGGTGCTCGGGTTCTCGGAGCCGCCTAATGCCGGCGACGAGCTCCGGGTGGCG
Source organism: Acidimicrobiaceae bacterium (assembly GCA_030838245.1). The sequence continues at coordinate 5,416 of JAUTXB010000196.1, read as the reverse complement.
CCCGAGCTGGCCCAGGCTCGCACCATCGGCGAGGCGCGCGCCCATCGCTACCGGGTGGCCGGGCACGTGCCCGCCGCCGCATCGGCGCTGGGCGGGGCCAAGTTGGAGGATCTCTTCGAGCAGATCCAGCGGGGCGAGACGGCCACGCTGAACATCATCCTCAAGGCCGACGTCCAAGGCTCACTCGAGGCCATCACCGAGAGCCTCCGCAAGCTCGAGCGTGAGGACGTCAAGCTCAGCTTCGTGCAGCGCGGCGTGGGCGGGATCACCGAGAACGACGTCCAGACGGCCCAGGCGTCGAACGCCACCATCATCGGCTTCAACGTCCGCCCGGACCGTCGGGCCCGTGAGCAGGCGGAGAAGTCCAACGTCGAGATCCGTACCTACGAGATCATCTACAACCTGCTCGAGGACCTGCAGGCGGCCATGCTCGGCCTGCTGGCTCCCGTCTACGAGGAGATCGTCACCGGCGAGGCCGAGGTGCGCGAGGTCTTCCGGGTGCCGAGGATCGGGGCCATCGCCGGGTGCTACGTCCGAGAGGGTGTCATCACCCGCGGGTCCAAGGTGCGCTTCCTCCGTGAGGGTGTGGTGATCTGGAAGGGCTCGATCACCTCGCTGCGCCGGTTCAAGGACGATGCTCGGGAGGTGTCAGCCGGGTTCGAGTGCGGTATCGGGCTCTCCGACTACCAGGACCTGAAGAACGGCGACGTCATCGAGACCTACGAAGAGCGCGAGATCCCCCGGACCTGACCGGTCCCGGGGGACCATCGAGCCGGGCCCCCGAGGCCCGGACCGGAGAAGCTGATGCCTGGTCGCCGCCATGACAACCGAGGTGCGGCCCCGTACGCGAGGTCGCTTCGGGTCAACCAAGTCTTGCGCCAGATCCTGGCTGAAGAGCTGGAGCGTCTGGCCGACGCCGACGAGCGCCTGCGCCTGGTGACCATCACCGCCGTGGACACGGCACCCGATCTGCGCACGGCCCGGGTGTACCTGAGCTCGATGTCAGACGACGCCGCCGAAGCGCTCAGTGAGCGACGGGTGGCCCTCCAGCGTTCGATGGGGAGCCAGGTACGGATGAAGCGGACGCCGTTGCTGGCCTTCGAGCTCGACCCGGCCGTGGTGGCCGGCGGCCGGGTGGAGGACGTGCTCCGCCGGCTCCACGAGCTGGAGCAGGATCGCACCGCCGACGAGGACCAGCCCGACCGGTGAGCGCCGACGGCCTGACTGGCCTGGTGGTGGTGGACAAGGAGGCCCAGTGGACCTCCCATGACGTCGTGGCCCGGTGCCGCCGGATCTTCGGGCAGCGCCGGGTGGGCCATGCCGGCACCCTCGACCCCGACGCCACCGGCGTGCTGCTGGTCGGCCTCGGTCGGATGACCCGGCTGCTCCGGTTCCTCACCGCCCTACGCAAGACGTATGTGGCCGAGGTGGTGCTGGGCACGGCTACCTCCACGCTCGACGCCTCCGGCGAGATCGTCGGGACCTGGGACATGAGCGCCATCACCCTGGCCCAGGTCCGGGTGGCTGCCGCCGGGCTGGTGGGCGAGATCGAGCAGATCCCTCCCATGGTCTCGGCGGTCAAGGTGGACGGGAAGCGGTTGCACGCCTTGGCCCGCCAGGGCATCGAGGTGGAGCGGGCCCCCCGTCCGGTCACCGTCTACCGCCTGGAGGTTGAAGAGACGGCGAGCAGCGGGGTGTTCCACATCGAAGTGGAGTGCTCCTCGGGGACCTACGTGCGGACGCTGGCTGCCGATCTCGGAACCATCCTGGGCGGGGGTGCCCACCTCCGCAACCTCCGCCGCACCCGGATCGGTTCCTTCTCGGTGGACGACGCCCGCGTGGTCGCCGAGCTGAGCCCGGCCGTGGTCCTCACCCCGGCCCAAGCCCTCCGCGACGTCGAACAGGTCGAGGTCAGCACCGAGGTGGCCAAGCTGATCACCCGGGGCCTGGCCCTCGACCGGATACCCGTCGGGGTGAGTGGGGCGGGGCCGTGGGGCCTGGTCGATCACGGCGGCCAGCTCCTGGCCGTCTACCAGGCGACCGAGACCGACCGCATCCGCCCCGCCGTCGTGTTGGTGGCTGCGGGATGATGCCGTTCCCGGAGGGCGACTGCCCGACCGATAACCTCAGGGCCTGATGGAGATCGTCACCGACCCCGCCGCCAGCGTGCCCCCCGCCGATGGATCGGCCGTCACCATCGGCGCCTACGACGGCGTCCATATCGGCCACCAGGCCCTGCTGGCCGACTTGCGCACTCGGGCCGAGAAGCGCGGCCTGGCCACCGTGGTGGTGACCTTCGACCGTCACCCGGCGACCGTGGTCCGACCCGACTCGGCGCCGCTGCTGCTCTGTGATCTGGCCCAGAAGCTCGAGCTGCTGGCCAACGCCGGGGTCGACCGCACGGTGGTGGTCCCCTTCGACATGGAGCGGGCCAACGAGTCGGCCGAGGACTTCGTCTCCGAGATCCTGGTCGGTGCGGTGGCCTCCAAGCTCATCGTGGTGGGGGAGGACTTCCACTTCGGGCACGGGCGGAAGGGGAACGTGGCCCTCCTCAAAGAGATGGGCGTCGACGCCGGTTTCGCCGTGGAGGGGATGTCCCTGGCCACAGACAGCGGCGCCGGGCCCGAGGCCGTACCGATCTCGTCCACCCGCATCCGCTCGCTGGTGGCCGAGGGCCGGATGGCCGAGGCGGCCACGCTGTTGGGTCGTCCCCACCAGGTGCGGGGCACCGTGGTCCACGGCGACGCCCGGGGCGGCGCCGACCTGGGATTTCCCACCGCCAACGTCGAGGTGCCGCCGGGGATCGCCATTCCCGCCGTCGGCATCTACGCCGGCTGGTACGAGCGCCCCGACGGCACACGGTGGGCCGCGGCCATTTCCGTCGGCACCCGCCCGACCTTCTACGCCGACCAGGGCCCCCTTATCGTCGAGGCGTTCCTCTTGGACTTCGAGGGCGACCTCTACGGCGAGGAGGCCCGGGTTTCCTTCGTGGCCCAGGTTCGTCGCGACGAGCTGCGCTTCGACTCGGTCGACGACCTGGTGGCCCAGATGCACCGGGATGTCGACGCCACCCGGATCGCACTCGCCGGCGGTTGAGCTCCGGTCCGATCCAGCTGGTGGTGACCGATCTGGACGGCACCCTGTGGGACCGGGCCGGCGTCATCCACCCCGCCGCGGTGCTCGCCCTCGACCGGCTTCGGGCTGAGGGGGTCCCGGTCCTGGCGGCCACGGCCCGACGCCAGCGCAGCGTGCTGCCCCGTCTCGACCGCTACGGGCTCTCGCTGCCCCTGGTGCTGCTGGACGGCGCCTTGGGACGAGACCCCTCCAGCGACACCACCTTTTACCGCCGCGTCTTCGATGCCCCCATGGCCCATTCGGTGCTCCAGCACTTTGCCAGTCACGGCATCGAGCCGTGTCTCAACGTCGACGACGAGCGGGACGTGGTCATCGGGCCCAACCCGTCGTCCCCCCCGGCCAACGTGGCCTACCTGGAAGGCTTCGGTGCCCGTGGCGACCTGGAAGACGTGGTGGGCTCGGCCGCCGTGTTCTCCTTCCAGGTCTTCGGCCTGCCCCACGAGATGCTGGGGCCGGTGGCCGCCGCGGTGAGGGCTGACGGGCTGGGTTCGGCCACGGTGGCCCACGACATCACCCACGGGCGGTTCTGTCTCACCGTACGACCACAGGGTGTGTCCAAGTGGGAGGGCGTCCTGGCCTTTTGCGCCCGGGAGGGCATCGACCCGTCCCGGGTGCTGGCGATCGGCGACGGCGAGAACGACGTCGAGCTGCTGGCTGGAGCGGGGAGGTCGTGTGCCCCCGCCGGTGGCTCGGCCGCGGCTCGGGCCGCCGCCCATGACGTGGTCGGCGCCATCGAGGACGGCGGTTGGGCCGACCTCTTGGCCTTCCTGGCTTAGCTCGCCGGCTTGTCGCCCAGGAGCTCGTCACGGAGCTCGCGCTTCAAGACCTTGCCGGCCGGGTTGCGCGGCAGCGGTTGGCTCCGGAACCAGTACCGGGTGGGCACGTTGAAGGCAGCCAGCCGCTCACCCACGTAGCGGGACAACTCGTCGGCACCGACTTCGTGCCCGGGGCGAAGCACGATCACGGCACCGACCTCTTCGCCCAGCACGGGATGGGGAACCCCGATCACCGCGCAGTCGGCGACGGCCGGGTGCGCGTAGAGGGCAGCCTCCACCTCAACGCAGTAGACGTTCTCGCCGCCGCGGATGATCATGTCCTTGGTCCGGTCGACGATGTGGACGAACCCCTCGTCGTCGATACGGGCAACGTCGCCGGTGTGGAGCCAGCCGGCGGTGAAGGCCCTGGCCGTGTCCTCGTCTCGGTGCCAGTAGCCCCGCACCACGTTCGGGCCCTTGATCCACAGCTCGCCGGTCCGGTCGGGGTCGGGGAGCTGGTCGAGCGGGGGATCGGTCCCCTCGTAGTCGTCGGGGACCACGGCGACGTCGCATACCGGGACGGGGCGACCGACGCTGTCGGGCTTGCGGACATAGTCGTCGCCGGAGTTCATGGTGCTCATGGCCGATGTCTCGGTCAGCCCGTAGCCGTTGGAGGGCGAGCCCACCGGGAAGTGCTCCTTGATCCGCCGGACCAGGTCCGGTGGGGCCGGGGCCCCGCCGTAGGAGATGCTCCGCACCGAGGAGGTGTCACGCTGGGCGAAGTCGGGCGAATCGATGATCTGCATGACCATGGCCGGAACCCCGCCGAAGAGGGTGATCTTCTCTCGCTCGATGAGCTCGAGGGCTCGCTCGGGGTCGAAGTGATGCATCATCACCAACTTCCCGCCGGCTGCGGTGTTGGTGATGAGCACGGCGTGGCAGCCGGTGGCATGGAAGAGGGGCACCGACAAGAGGTTGGCGTTCTGGGTGCCGGTGCCCACGTCTCCGGGGCCGCCGCTGTGGCGGAGCTGGCCCTGGGTGGCGATGAAGAACAGGTTCATGAGGTTGGAGCACGTGTTGCGATGGGTGCCCACCGCCCCTTTGGGCCGCCCGGTGGTGCCCGAGGTGTAGAAGATGGTGGCGTCGTCGTCGGGTTGCAGGTCGACCTCGGGGAGCCCGCCCTCGCTGTCGGTCTCGCCCATGGCGTCGGCGAAGGTCGTCACGGTGATCCGCTCGGGCACCTCGAGCTCCGGAGCCGCATCACGGCGGGCCGACACTCCGGCGTCCCTCGTCTCCGAGGCCACCACCACGGCCCGGAGGTCGGGCAGCTCGCCCAGTTGGGGACGCAGTCGCGCCGCGCGTTCCTCGTCCACGAAGACCACCGACGTGCCCGAGTCGCGCAACCCGTAGGCCAGCTCCGGCCCGGTCCACCAGGCGTTCAACGGCACCACCACGGCTCCGGTCACCGCCGAGGCCCAAAAGGCAATGATCCACTCCGGGAGGTTGCGCATGGCGATGGCCACCCG
>JAUTXB010000186.1 GCA_030838245.1 Acidimicrobiaceae bacterium | reverse complement strand
AGATCATCGAGGAGCGCCGACAGCGACCGGGAGACGATCTCATGTCCCGATTGGTGGCCATGGAGGTGAACGGGGAGATACTCGGCAACGATGACCTGATCGCCGTCATGTGGAACCTCATCGGCGGTGGGCTCGACACCACCACATCGCTGACCTCGCTGGCGCTCATACACCTGGCCGAGCACCCTGACCTGCGCCGGCGGCTGGTAGACGATCCCGACCTCTTATTGCCGGCGTGCGAGGAGTACCTGCGCTGGACATCGATAAACGAGACGCTGACTCGGACGTGCACCAAGGACACCGAGCTCGGTGGCCAGCAGGTCGAACGAGGGGATTTCGTGATGATGAGCTGGCTCGGCGCCAACTTCGACCCCTCCGTCTTCGATCGCCCCGATGAGGTGGACATCGACCGGAGCCCGAACCCCCACCTCGCCTTCGGAGTGGGTACGCACCGCTGCATCGGCTTGCACGTGGCTCGCACCCTGTTCGACGTGATGCTCCGTGAAATCCTCACCCGCATACCCGACTATCAGGTGGACCTGAGTGCCACGCAGTACTACCAAGGGAACCCGGAGCTCACCGGCGTGGTGACGATGCCGGTGACGTTCGCACCGGGCCTCGCGGTCGGAGTCGATCGGCCGTACTGACAGGAGACGACCGGGAGACAAACCAGCAAGACCGGCGTAAGACCGGTAGATTCGGCCCATGCGGATCGGGGTGACGTTTCCACAGACTGAGCTCGGCGGCGACCCCGAGAGGGTACGGGCCTACGCCACCACGGTGGAGGAGCTCGGCTACACCCACATCCTTGCCTACGACCACGTGCTCGGCGCCGACCCGGCCGTGCACACAGGCTGGTCGGGGCCCTACGACGTCGACACCACCTTCCATGAGCCCTTGGTGCTGTTCGGCTTTCTGGCTGCCATCACCTCGCTCGAATTGGTCACTGGAATCGTGATCCTCCCGCAACGACCGACCGCCCTCGTGGCCAAACAGGCGGCGGAGGTCGATCTGCTCTGCAACGGTCGGCTCCGACTGGGAGTCGGTCTCGGCTGGAATGCGGTCGAGTACGAAGCCCTGGGCCAAGACTTCTCCACTCGAGGACGGCGCCTCGAAGAACAGGTTCCCCTTCTCAGGCGCCTGTGGACCGAGCACAGCGTGACGTATCACGGGAGCTTCGAGCAGGTCACCGGGGCAGGCATCGCGCCGCTGCCGGTGCAGCGACCGATCCCCGTGTGGTTCGGGGCGTCCTCGCCGCCGGCCTTCCGACGGGCCGGGCGCCTGGCCGACGGGTGGCTTCCCATGTTTCGACCTGGTCCGAGATTCGACGAGGCACGGTCGATCGTCGACGAGGCTGCCCGCCAGGCCGGGCGGGACCCGGCCAGTATCGGGATCGAAACGCGGGTGCCGTGGGGCAACGGGGCATCCGAGGTGGCCGAACAGATCGCCGCATGGCGAGAAGCAGGGGTGAGCCATGTGAGCATCAACACCATGGGCGCCGGGTTCGGTTCCCTGAGCCAGCATCTCGACGCCCTCGAGGAGGTAGCCGGGCTCGCCTTGGGATGACAGCGGGCCATGACCTGAGGAGGTACCGCTTCCGAACGGGCCGCCGCTACGACTTGGTCGAGTTGTAGCGGCGCACAGCCAGGTAGCCGAACACGAGGCCGATCGCCACTGTCCAGATAAGCGACACGACCACCAGGTACGTCGTGCTCCTCCCGGCGAACAGTTCCTGGCGCTGGGCTGGGGTGACGTTGCCAAGGGTGAGGTCTCGGACGGCGTTGATGACGATGGTGACCGGCTGGTGATTGGCGAATGCCTGCAACCAGGTCGGCATGGTCGATGTCGGCACGAACGCGCTGCTGGCGAAGGTGAGCGGAAAGATGACCGGGAAGGTGGCCGCGTTGACGGCCTGGGAACTGCTGGCATAGAGGCCGACCAGGGCGAAGAGAATCGACGTGGCCACGCTGAAGGCCAGCAGAATGGCAAAGCCGAACAGCAGCCCGGGCACACTGTGTGGGCGAAACCCCACCGCCAGCCCAACCACGACGATGATGAACAGGCCGACGATGTTGCTCACGGCCACGGCCGCCACCTGACCGACGAGCACCGCGCTGCGGGACATCGGCAACGAGCGGAGCCGGTCGACGAAGCCCTTGCTGCGGTCCTCGGCCAGAGCGAAGCCGGTGTTCCCCGACGTGAAGATGGCGGTCTGCACGGCGATGCCCGGGATCAGGTAGTTGACGTAGTTGATGTCCCCCAGCCCCCTGATCGCACCGCCGAAGACGTAGCGGAAGAGCAAGGTGAACATGATCGGCGATATCAGGGTGAACACCACCTGGTCAGGGGCACGGACCATCCGCCGGAGGTTCCGGCCGGCCATGGCCGTGGCGTCACCGATGGCGAGCCCGAACCGGGCCCCCGGCAGGACGGCGACGGCACTCATCGGTCCCACCGTCCGGTGGGGACCGGCTCGTCGATCGGCGGATCATCCCCGTCGACGTCGGGTGCTTGGCCGGTCAAGGCCAGGAACACCTCGTCGAGGCTCGGCTGGCGAAGCTCGAGCGAGCTCACCTCCAGTTCGGTGTCCTCCAACCGGCGAACCACCTCGGCGGTGGTCGACAGGCCCGTGGTGGTGGCCACCCGCACGGCGAGACCGTCGATCACCGGTGCTTCGTCTCCGATGCCCTCCAGACAGGCAGCCGCCTGAGCCGCGGTCGCATCGTCGGGGAGGATCACCTCGACCGCGGCACCGCCCAGTTTGGCCTTGAGCTGAGCTGAAGTGCCCTCAGCCAGGACCTTGCCGTGATCGACGACGCAGATCCGATCGGCCAGGCGATCGGCCTCCTCCAGGTACTGGGTGGTCAACAGCAAGGTGGTGCCGTCGGCGACGAGCCCGGAAATGACCGACCACAAGTCGATGCGGCTCCGAGGATCGAGCCCGGTGGTGGGCTCATCGAGAAACAGCACCGGCGGGTGGGCGACCAGGGCGGCGGCCAGGTCGAGGCGTCGGCGCATGCCGCCCGAATAGGTCTTGAGAGGCCGGCGAGCCGCCTCGGCCAAACCGAATTGTTCCAATAATTCGTTGGCTCGAGGCCGGCGCGATCGTCGGGGAATGTGGTTGAGCCTGGCCACCAGGACCAAATTCTCCAGGCCGGTGAGCCCCTCGTCGACGGCGGCGTACTGGCCAGCCAGGGCCATGACCTTTCGGGCTTTCCCGGGATCGGCCAGCACGTCGACACCGGCAACTCGGGCGGTGCCCGAGTCCGGGGTCAACAGCGTGGTGAGGACCCGCACGGCCGTGGTCTTGCCTGCGCCGTTGGGGCCGAGCAGCCCGAGCACGGTGCCGGTGGGTATCTCGAAGCTCACCCCCTTCAGCGCCCGCACGCCACCTTTGAACGTCTTGACCAGCGAGTCGACAACGACAGCGGGACCAGTAGTCACGTCGGCAAGTTACCGTAAACGGCGCCCGGTGCGGTCACTCGGATGTCCACACTTCCGAGCGAACGGCCACCGTCTCGCCCTCCTTGTTGGCCATTGCCGTTCCAGGTCACCTCGGCTCCCCCCCGTTGCCGTTGTCATTGCGGAAGGCGAACATCGTTCGTCTCATTTCTTGTGGTAGTTGGGTCCCCGTTGAGACGACGGGGACCCCCCAAACTCATCGGTCGAGGTCAGGGCGACGGCAGTCGGCGTATGGCCCGAAGCAGATGCCCGCCGTCCCGCCGGCGGCGTCCAAGCGCCCACGTTCATCGGTCGGCACGGCTCCGCAATCACCGCACGCAACGATGCGGACCTCGTGCCGCTCGCCGAGTGTCCTTCTCAGTCCGTTCCCTCCGGAGAGCCGATCGGAGGGAAATGAGCAAGTGCAGTGGTGAAGCGAGCCTCCACCGCGGATCGCTCCCCCGGATGGGTGATGATCCAGAACTCTCCGGCCCGGATTGCCTCCAGGGTGCGTTGCGCCACTTCCTCGGGGGTCAGCCCGGTGGGCCCGGTGAAGGAGTCGCGGATCGCCAGCCGCACCGCCTCGGCCGACTCCGTTCGCTCTTCCATGCCTTGTTTCGCAGGACGAGAGCGCTCGGACTCCATGACCCGGGTATCGACAGAGCTCGGGCACAACACGCTGATGCCGATAGGTAGCCCGGCGATGGCACACTCCTGGTTGAGCGTCTCGGAGATCGACACCACCGCGGTCTTGGTGGCGGCATAGGGGCCGATAAAGGCAACGCCGCTCAGCAGTCCGGCAATCGATGCCGTGTTGACGATGTGTGCAGCGGTGCCTTGGCGGCGAAACACGGGCAAGAAGCTCTGCACGCCGTGCACCACCCCCCACAGGTTGACGTCGAACACCCAACGCCAATCCTCGAGGGTCTGGTCCTGGATCAGGTTGAACGTCGAGACGCCGGCGTTGTTGCAGAGCACGTCGACCCGCCCGAACCGGGCCACCGTGCGCGCCGCCAGCTCCTCGACCGACGCGGCATCAGCCACATTGACGGGCACGGCCTCGGCCCCACCCCCGCCGTCCCGGATCACGGCAGCGACAGCCTCCGCCCCCGGTCCATCGACATCGCCGACCACGACGGCGGACCCGGCGTCGGCAAAGGCCATGGCCAGGGCGCGCCCGATCCCGCTGGCCGCTCCGGTCACCACCGCCACCCGTCCCGGGCCGAACAGGTCGTTCGGTACATCTGTCATCGGTCGCTCCTCCACTCGTTCGTCTCTTCCATAGGCCCTGGCAGTCCTCGTGGCGTCCTCGCCTGTCCCTCCACCGCCGGTGCTCAGCCGCCGTCCAGCACGACCAGGTCCCCGGTCAGGTAGGAGGACGCATCACTGGCCAGGTAGAGCGCCGTGCCCACGATCTCGTCGGCCGAGGCGATCCGGCCCAGGCTGATCCGTGATGCCATCTCGGCTTGCGCCTCGTCCGATGGCATCGAGCTGGCGAAACTGTCGGTGTGGAACGTGCCGCACACGATGGCGTTCACCCGGATGCCCCTCGGACCGAACTCGTGTGCCGCCGCCTTGGTGAGGGCGTTCAGCCCAGCCTTGGCCGCGGCGTAGACCACCGTGAACGAGGTGGGTTGCAGTGCCGCCTTGGAGCTGATGTTGATCACCGATCCACCCGAAGGCATGTGCTCGGCGGCCAGCGCGGTGAGGCGGAGGGGGCCACGGAGGTTCACTGCGATCGTCTTGTCGAACAAGTCGGCCGTGACACCGAGCAGTGAGGGCGGGACGGGTGCGATGCCGGCATTGTTGACCAAGACGTCGATCCGCCCGAACTGAGCGACAGCAGCGTCCACCAGTGCCTCACATTGGTCCCAATCGCCGACATGGCACCGCACGGCCAGGGCTTGGCGTCCCAGGGCGCGGACCTCGTCTGCCACACTCTGGCACTGCTCCAACTTGCGACTGGCGACGACCACGTCGGCACCGGCCTCGGCAAACCCCAACGCCATGGCCCGGCCCAAGCCTTTGCTGGCACCAGTGACGACAACGACCTTCCCGGCCGCGCTCAGGCTGGGGATGGTCACCGACGAGCGCCTCGACGGATCCGCTCAGGGGCGCCGGAGCGTTCTGCGGCGAGATCTGCGGCGAGATCGGCGGCGATGCCCTCGATCACGTAGCCCACGTGGAGGTCGAACAGGGCATCGACCTCGGCACTGGTGACGCCCGTCGGGTCGCCACCGGGGCGACCCCGGCGCCGGCGACGCCCTCCGGGCTCGGCGCCGGTCTCGACCGCGCCAAAGCCGACGACGGCCCACATGAGGAGGCGGCAGGCCTGCATGGCCGCGTCGGGGGCACACCCGGAACGCCGCAGCGCCGCCACCAGGGGAAGAGACGCTTCCACGTAGGCGTTTCGCCCCAGCGAGAGGATGAGCCGGCTGTCACGGGCTTGGCGCAAGCGGGCCCGAAGCTCGGCCGCCCAACGGGCGGCATACTCCTCCCATGATTCGTCGTCGGCGCCCGATGGGGCCAAGTCGACCAGCAAGCGGTCGGCGATGGCATCGACCAGCGCATCTTTGTTCCCCACCCGGCTGTAGAGCGGGACGGGAGACACCCCGAGCCGAGTGGACACACTCCGCATACTGACCGCGTCGAGGCCCGATTCCCTGAAGATGGCAACCGCGGCCGAGACGATCTCGTGGGCGTCGAGCTCGAGCTCGGATTGCCGGGCCACGGTTCAGGCCTCCCTTTCGTCGGTCATGGCACCATGACCATCTTGCCGATGACCCGCCGATCAGCCAGGCGCTGAAGCGCACCGGGGAGATCGTCGAACGCGACCCGCTCGGTCACCGCATTGCGCAACCCTCCCTCGCCGACCAGAGCAGCCAGGCGGGCATGGATGTCGTCGAGCTCGGCTCGGCTGTAACCAGCGGCCAACACCCCCATCAGCGCGGCATTGGCCCATACCAATTGGTGCGTTTCGGCTTTCGCCCATGTCCCGCTGGCGAATCCCACGGCCAGCCACCGGCCGTGCCGGGCCAGCGCACCGGCGGCGTCCTCGGCCAGTCGACCTCCGACCGGGTCGTAGATCACGTCGGTGCCACGGCCGCCGGTGAGCTCGCGCAGCGCGGGGGCCAGCGGGCCGTCGCGGTGGTTCAGCGTCGCCTCGGCGCCAAGTGATCGGCAAAACGCCGCCCGGTCCTCGTCGCCGACAATGGCGATGACGCGCCCGCCGAGCAAGCGCCCGAGCTGGACGGCGGCGATCCCGCTCCCGCCACTGGCGCCGAGTACGGCAAGCCACTCGTCACCAGCGAGGTGGCCACGGTCGACCAGCCCGATCCACGCGGTGAGGTGGGGGATCCAGAACCCGGCCGCCTCCACATCGGCGACCCCGTCGGGTACAGCGAAGGCAGAGGAGGCCAGAACCAGGCATTCCTCGGCGAAGGAGCCGAACCCGTCCTGAAACGCGGTCACCGCCATGACCCGTTCGCCCACCGACGCGTCCACACCGTCACCGACCGCGGTGACCACGCCCGAAACCTCTTGTCCGGGGACAAAGGGCACCGGCGGCGTGAGTGGGTAGGTATGACGGCACATGAGCACGTCCGGAAGCCCGATCCCTGCCGCGGTGACCCGGACGCGGATCTGGCCGGGGCCGGGCTGGGGCGGGTCGATCGTGACGGAGCGCAGGACCTCGATCGGCTCCCCCTTGTCGTGTACCTGCCAGGCACGCATCAGCGCCCCCTCGGTCCGGATGGGAAAGCCGGATCGGCTCCCCGATGACGACATGGGTTCGAACCGGTCATGCCACCCCTTTGTGTTCGAGGATCCTCATTGCACTGTCGACCAGCAGGTCGACCTGATGCCCGAAGAACTCATGCACTGGATTGTCGGAGAGCCCGCGCTGATGCTTGGCATAGCTGCCCTCGAGGACGATGGCCAGCTTCCACCGGGCGAACACGTCGTACCAATCGATCGCCGACGCGTCGCGACCCGATCCCAGGGCGTAGCGCTCGACCAGCACCTGGCGGTCGGGGAGGTGGTCGAGGGCAAACTTCGGATCCTTCGCCCTCCCGAGGGGCATGGTTCCTTCCGGCCCCGGGTGGAAGATCAGGGCCCAGGCTAGGTCGACCAAGGGATCGCCGATCGATGCCATCTCCCAGTCGACAACGGCAAGCAGCCGAGGCGGTGCGTCGGCTGCGAACAGGACGTTGTCGAGCTTGTAGTCACCGTGGCAGAGGGCGCTCGCCTGGGTGACGGGACGATGCTCACCGAGCCAGTCGGCGATCCGACGGGCTCCGGGCAGGTCCCGCCCGCCGTAGCTGTCGAGCTGGGTGAGCCAGCGTGTCAGTTGTCGGGGCAGATAGTCACCGGTCCGGGCCAGATCGCCCAGCCCGCAGGCCTCCCAGTCGACGGTGTGGATCGCCACCAGAGCATCGATGAGCTCCTCGAGGGCCGTTCCGTGCGTCTCGGGTGCCGCGGCCCAGCCGGCGGGCACAGAAGCGCGGACGGGCGACCCGGGAATGCGCTCCATCACATAAAAGGGCGCCTCGAAGACGTCGACGTCACTGCACGACAGGACGGGCCGGGCGATACGGACGGGCTCGTCCTTGATGGCGTCGAGGATGCGGAACTCACGCAGGACATCGTGTGCGGTGGCCGAGCTGGCGTGGCGGGGAGCCCTCCGCAGCACCCATTGGCACGCACCGCGGTCGAGGGCGAACACCTCGCACGAGCCGCCGCCCTTGATCGGTTCCAACCTTATCGGGACCCGCCCACCCAGCCGCTCATCGAGGTAGCCCTCGAGCGCATCAGTGCTCATTGACCACCGTCACCCCAGCCCCGCGCCGACGCGCAATTCGGCCCATCGCGCTTCGGCGGCCGGCCGACGGCTGGGGATGTGCTCGGTCGGCCATCCCTCGACCGGGCGGTAACCCTTCAACAGCGTGCGGGCGAGCACCGACTTGTGCAGCTCGTCGGGACCATCGCCGATCGGCCCGAAGCGGGTGGATCGGTACCACGCCTCCACCGGCAGATCACTCGAGTAGCCCAGGGCCCCGCACACTTGGATCGTCCGGTCGAGCACTGCCAAGACGACCTTGGATACGTGAGCCTTGACCATTCCCAGGTCGGCTCGAACGGCGGCGGCCCCGTACTTGTCGACCTTCCATGCCGTCTGGAAGGTCAGGAGGCGGGCGGCCTGGATCTCCGTGTGGGAGAGGGCGACGTAGTCCTGGATCATCTGGTGCTGGGCCAGAAGTTTCCCGTGCGACGTGCGGGACACGGCCCGCTCGCCCATGATGTCGAGGGATCGCTGCGCCATCCCCAGCCAACGCATGGCGTGATGGATCCGGCCGCCCCCCAGGCGTTGCTGGGCGAGCACGAAGCCGTCTCCGGCCTGGCCGATCAAGTGGTCGGCCGGTATGCGGCAGTCACGGAAGACGATCTCGGCGTGGTTCCCCGGGCGCCCGTACACAGCTTCGGGATGGGCCATGGTCCCGATATCTCGGACGATCTCCATGCCTGGCGTCCCCGCCGGCACGATGAAGACCGAAGCATGATGGTGGGGACGGCCCTCTGGGCTGGTCTCGGCGAACACCAGCACGATGTCGGCGACCGAGGCGTTGGTGATGAACCACTTGTGCCCATTGATCACCCATTCGTCGCCGTCGGAGACGGCGGTCGTGCCGATGACGGTGGGGTCCGAACCGGCGAGAAATGGCTCGGTGAGCGCGAAGGCACTGGATATCTCGCCACGAAGGTTGGGCCAGAGCCAGCGTTCCTTCTGGTCGTCGGTGGCCCCATGGGCCAGGAGCTCCATGTTCCCGCTGTCGGGAGCCTGGACCCCGAAGATGGTCATCGACATCATGCACCGGCCGATGATCTCCGACATCAGGGCCAACTTCAGTTGCCCGAAGCCGCTTCCTCCGAGCTTCGGGTCGAGGAAAGCGCCCCACAGGCCCTGCGCTTTCACTTGATCCTGCAGATACCCCTTGGCCACCCGCCATTCCTCCGGCGGCAGTTCGTCGAAGATCGGCTCGAGGGGAATCAGCTCACGGTCAATGAAGGAGCGCATCCAAGCCAGCTGCTCGGCGAACTCGGCATCGGTCTCGAAATCCCAACCCACGTGTGTCTCAGCCTCTCCCCCGGGTAGAGATTACACTGTAATCCCGCTCAGGCGCCGAGGGCAAGGAACGGGTTCTGCGGTACCCCACTTGGAGGGGTCCTGAGGTGGCGCCCCTTAGCAGCGGTCGGTCCTCCGTGATTAGGGTGGCCGGGGTTCGACACGCGAACGGCACGTTGCTGGCCGATAGAGGAGGGTGACTTCATCGTGAGCTCTTCCGTTACTACTCCTGGGGTGCGGGCGTGGCAGGTGACCACGTACGGGCGACCGAGCGAGGCGCTCCAACTGAGGGCGGTCCCCCCACCCGAGCCCGGTCCCCTCGAGATCCTGGTTCGCACGTCGACCTCGGTGTGCAACTACAACGAGGTGGATGGCTGCCATGGCCGGTACCTCACCATCAACCCACCGCTGCCCTATACCCTCGGCATGGAGTTCGTCGGAGAAGTCATCGCCGCCGGGGCCGGGGCCGAGTCGTGGATCGGTCGCCGGGTCATGGGGTCCGGGAGTGGCGCAACAGGCGCCCACGCCGAACTGGTCGTCGGCCCGATCGACATGGCTTTCGAAGTCCCACCCGAGCTCGACGACGTCGAAGCGGCGGCCTTCTACTACCCGTTCCATCTCGCTCACCTCGGCTTGCACGAGCGGGGACGGCTGCAAGAAGGTGAGACCGTGCTCGTGCACGCGGCGGCGGGCGGGGTCGGGTCGGCTGCGGTACAGCTCGCCGTGGCCGCGGGGGCCAGGGTCATCGCCACGGCGGGCGGAACGGAGAAGCTCGACGTCGCCCGCGGCCTGGGCGCTGAGGTCACCATCGACTATCGAGGCGCCGGCTTCGCCGCAGCCGTGCTCGACGCCACCGAAGGCCGGGGCGTCGATGTGTGCTTCGACGGCGTGGGCGGCGCGGTAACGACCGAATCGCTCCGATGCCTGGCCCGGAACGGCCGTCACCTCGTCGTTGGGTTCGCCAGCGGCATTGAGGCCGAGGAGACCCCGATGGTCTCGGGACGGACGCTGTGCTTCGGCAACATCTCGCTGATGGGTGTCCTTCTCGCCTATCGCGCCTCCTCGCTGGTGCCACTAGGGTCTGGTTTCAACCCGACACCTCGCGACGTGGGCGAGACGGTGCACGCTCATCTGGTCGAGCTCCTCCGCGCCGGGCGCATCCGACCGTTGGTGGGCAAGACCGTTCCCTTCGAACAGCTTCCTACCGCACTCGAGGAGATGGAAGACCGCAGGACCATCGGACGCGTGGTGGTGCAGATCGGGCGCCCGGACTGAACGGGTACTTCAGCGTGTGTCTCCACCCAGCCGGTGTCCGACTACCCCGCCAGCAAGGTGGCCACATTGTCGTGGAAGAGCCCGACGGCCTGGTCGGGACGGCAGCCGATTCGGTCGTAGTCCTGGACAGGGGTGGCACTGCCTTCGGAATGGGGGTAGTCGCTGCAGCACATGAACACGTCCCCGGAGCTGGCCGTGAGCCGGTCGGGCTGCTCATAAGAGAAGGACGACACGCGCACTTGACGACGGAAATACTCGCTCGGCCGTAGCTCGAGCGGCACAAGAGGTCGTCCGTTGAGCGTGGTGGTGAAGTCCCATCCCCCATCGAGCATCAGCAGGTAGTTGGGCACCCACATCGAAGACAGCTCGACGATGCCGATGCGCAGGGCGGGATGGCGCGCCAGAACGCCGTTGACGATGAGGTCGGTGATGCCGAGAGCGGGAGCTACCCACAAGAAGATGGACTCGACCACGGGCACGAAGCTGTCATCGGGATCGGTGTAGAAGGCGTCGTCGAGGATCCGGGGCTGATCGGCGACGTGGAACACGGGGGTGACGCCGTAGTGAACGAATGCGGCCCACATCCGGTCGTGGTCGGGATGCGAGAGCGGGCGCCCGTCGACAGC
This sequence comes from Acidimicrobiaceae bacterium, assembly GCA_030838245.1. Next base: position 6,307 of record JAUTXB010000186.1, on the reverse strand, counting down.
CGCCGGAGCGATCATGCCGAGACGGACGCCGGCCGAGGAGAGCGCGGCCAGTTGCGCCTCCAGCCATGCCGGGTCTCGCAGCGTCAGGTGGGCCACCGGATGAAGCCGGCCTTGGCCCTCTGCCACCACGGTCGCACACCACCGATTCCAGGCCGCCATGTTGGCGGTGAGGGCAACCAACGACTCGGACAGGCGGCGCTCCCACAACAGCCCGAAATTCGGGAAGACAACCGCCTGGTCGAGGCCCATCTCGTCGACGTGCCTGGCGCGAGCACCGGGCTCCCAGTAGTGGGCGGGCAGTGCCTCGTCGTAGCGGTACTCGGGTGGCTGCTGGTCACGGAGGCGCCGGCGGTGCCGGCCCAACTGGGCGGTGTCACCAGGAACCTGTACGTCGGCCAGGTCCAGCCCGTGGCCTCGCCAGGTCAGCCACGGGTAGCCGAGCCCGTCATCGACGATGGAGAGGGCCTCGTGTCTGAGGCCGGGATCGATGAACTCGGCCCAGAGGGACCGCATCTCGTACAGGTGCTGGTCCGAATCGATGATGGCCACCACCGCACCTCCTCTCGTTCCAGTATCACCGATCGTCGGGGATCAAGTGGACCTCACCGCCTACTATCTCCCCATGTCGATCGCCATTACCGATGACCACCGGGCGCTGGCCCAGACCGCCTCCGACTTCCTTGACAAGCACGGCGCCCGGGCGGCCGCTCGGGCCCTGCTCGAGGCAGGGACCGAACCGCTCCCTCCGTTCTGGGACGATCTGCGTCGACTGGACTGGCTCGGCCTCCACATCCCCGAAGAGCACGGCGGGTCCGGCTTCGGCCTACCGGAGCTCGTGATCGTCGTGGAGGAGCTGGGTCGGGCCGTCGCTCCTGGCCCGTTCGTGCCGACGGTGATCGCCAGCGCCGTCATTGCCGCTACGGCTCCGTCTGACATACAGAGACGCCTCCTGCCCGGCCTGGTCAACGGCTCCTCCATCGGGGCGGTGGCTCTCGGAGGTGCTGTGGAGGTCCGGGACGGTGCCGCATACGGGTCTGCCGGTGTGGTGCTCGGCGGAGATCTGGCCGACCTGCTGCTCGTCCCGGTGGGCGATGACGTGATCATCGTCGAGAGCACCGCCGGTCAGGTGGGCATCGAGATCCCGACCAACCTCGATCCGACCCGCCGTTCGGCTCGGGTCAGCCTCGACGGGGCGCAGGCAGTAAGCCTGCCCGGTGCCCGACAGGTTCTGGTCGATCTGGCCCGCCTGCTGTTCGCCGCCGAAGCCACGGGCATCGCACGCGCATGCACCGACATGGCTAGTGAGTACGCCAAGGTGCGCGAGCAGTTCGGGCGTCCGATCGGCACCTATCAGGCCGTGAAGCACCACTGCGCCAACATGTTGGTGTCGGCGGAACTGGCGACGGCGGCCGTATGGGACGCGGCCCGGGCCGCGGCCTCGGGTGGCGACCAGCTCTCGTATACGGCAGCCATGGCCGCCGTGCTGGCCGTACCGGGCGCGGATCAGAACGCCCAGCTCAACATCCAGGTCCACGGTGGAATCGGCTTCACGTGGGAGCACGACGCCCACCTCTATCTTCGGCGCGCCACCGCCATCGAGGCAGTCATCGATGCCGGAGAGGCCGCGGCCACTGTCACCGACCTCGTCCGAAACGGCGTGCGCCGAGCACGAACCGTCGACCTCCCGCCTGAGGCAGAGCCGATCCGCGACACGGTTCGCACGTTCGTTCGGAGCGTGCAGGACCTCGATGACGGTGCCCGCCGCCAGGCCCTGCTCGAGTCCGGATACGCGATGCCCCACTGGCCGAACCCGTGGGGGCGCGATGCGAGCGCTATCGAGCAGCTGGTCATCGAGCAGGAGTTCGTTGCCTCCGGGATCAAGCGACCCGCCTACGGCATCACCGGCTGGGTGATCCTCACCCTGATCCAGCACGGCAACGAGGACCAGGTAGCCCGCTGGGTGCGCCCAGCCCTCAACCAGGAGGTGACCTGGTGCCAACTGTTCAGCGAACCCGACGCTGGCTCCGACGCGGCGGGGGTAAAGACCAGAGGTACCCGGGTCGATGGCGGCTGGCTGGTCAACGGCCAGAAGGTGTGGACGAGCGGCGCTCACGTGAGCAGGCACGGTCTGGCCACGGTGCGCACGAACCCGGACGCCCCCAAGCACAATGGCATCACCACGATGGTCATAGACATGAATGGCCCGGGCGTCGAGGTCCGCCCGCTTCGGATGGTGACGGGCCAATCGGACTTCAACGAGGTCTTCTTCAACGACGTCTTCGTCCCCGACGATGACGTCGTCGGGCCCGTCGACGGTGGGTGGACCGTGGCCCGGGCGACCCTGGGCAACGAGAGCGTGAGCATCGGCGGTGGGCAAGGAGGAATGTCCGTGCCCGTCGAGACCTTCGTCGCGCCGTTGGACGCCCACCCTGAGCGCCTCGCCGGGGGTGCCGCCCGCGTGGGCCGCCACATCGCCAGGACGCAGGCCATGGACGTGCTCAACCTCCGCAGCGCCCATCGAGCGGTCGCTGGTGGAGGCCCTGGTCCCGAGGGCAACGTCACGAAGCTCGTGCTGTCCGAGAACGGGCACGAGGCCGCGGCCATCCTGAACGCCTTGAGCGGTCCGGACAGCGCCTTTCTCGATGGTCCGGGCGCACTGTCAGGAATGTTGGTGCTCATGCACCGGGCCATGTCGATCGCCGGGGGGACCTCGGAGATCAAGCGCAACCAGATCGGAGAGCGGATCCTGGGACTGCCTCGTGACCCGTTGGTCGGCTGACCGGTCCCAGACGACAAGGGCCATATAGGGTTCCCAGGGCTCGCAACGTCTGACTCGAGTCCAGCGATCCGATAGTCACCAGGTCAATGACCAACAACCTCACATCTGAGCCTTCCCCAGCCATACCGGCCGCCACGGTGGTACTCATCGGCGACGGGCAAGACGGGATCGAGGCACTCATGCTCCATCGCAATCCGCGGATTGGCTTTGGCGGCATGTGGGTCTTTCCGGGCGGACGGGTCGAGACGAGCGACGGTGACCAACGCGACAGGGCTCGGATGGCAGCGGCGCGAGAGGTCGAGGAGGAGACCGGCATCTCCGTCGACCCCGCTGAGCTCGTACCCTATGCGCACTGGTCGCCGCCCCCGGGAACGCCGAAGCGGTTCGACACCACGTTTTTCATCGCCGCGACATCAGGTGACGCCGTCGTGGTCGACGGAGGGGAAATCCATGACCATGCGTGGGCGCGCCCCTCCGCCTTCCTCGCTCGGCATGCCGCAGGTGAGGTGGGGCTCGTGCCTCCGACTTGGGTCACTCTGCAACGTCTCGTCCCCTTTGGGACAGTGGCAGAGGCCCTTGCTGATGCCCGGGCGAGCGCAGTGGAGACGTTCGTCACGCACCTCGCCAAGGCCGAGGATCATCTTGTGGCGCTCTGGCACGGCGATGCCGCATACGACGGCAGCCCTTTGGACACTCCCGGTGGGCGGCACCGGCTCTCCATGGCCGAGAAAGCTTGGCGGTACGAACGCACCTGAGCGATCCGACCGAGATGCTTTTCCGAGCGATGGTCGGTAAGGTCCGCCATGATGACCAGTTGACTTCGACATGTGGAGGGGAACCAGGGATGAGCGATCTGCTCTTGGCCGATGAACGAGAGGCCGTGGCCAGCGCCAGCCGCCATTTGGCCCAGCGGGGGCTCGTCATTGGCACGGCCGGCAACATCTCCGCCCGCAAGGGGGACCACGTCGCGGTGACCCCCACCGGGGCCGACCTGGCCACCGTCACGGCCGAGATGGTCACGGTCATTGACCTCGAGGGTGCAGTCGTGGACGGCGATCTTGCCCCCACCTCTGAAGTACCGCTTCACACCGGTATCTACGCAGACACCAATGCCCTGGCCATCACCCACGCCCATGCCATGGCGTCGACAGCGCTCTCCTGCACGCATGACGAGTTACTGGCTCTGCACTACAGCTGCCTGGGACTGGGCGGGACGCCACGTACTGCGGCCTACGCCACCTTCGGTTCTCAAGAGCTGGCGGACAATGTGATCGAGGCACTGAAGGGCCGAAACGCGGCCATGATGCAGAACCATGGCTCGGTCGCCTATGGCACCACCATGGAGCAAGCCATCGAACGTCTTGAGCTTCTCGAATGGCTGGCTGAGCTGTATTGGCGCGCCTCTTCGCTCGGAACACCGCGAGTGCTCACCGACAAGGACTTCGAGGCCATCATCATGTCGGCGATGGAGCGCGGGTACGGCACGACCAAGAAAGCGATAAGGGCTAGGAGCCTGGCTGATCGCCCCGAGCAACGTCCGCGCCACCGGTGCTTGCGGCGAGCTCTCGGGGGCGACACGACGAGTGGGAGGCGCCATGGCTGTCTTGGGATTGGGTCTCGCCGCACTGGGCCGGCCGGGGTATCTGACCGTTGGGCATGGGCTGGCTCTCGGAACCGATCGATCGGTCGAAGCGCTTTCAGCCCGGTGCCATGAGGTCTGCGATGCCGCATGGGAGGGCGGGATCCGGTGGTTCGATGCCGCCCGCTCCTACGGCCGAGCCGAGCAGTTCCTGGCCGGGTGGCTGGCTCGTCGCGCCATTGGGCCGGAGCACGTGGTGGTGTCGTCGAAGTGGGGATATACCTACACGGCCGACTGGACGGTGAGCGCCGAGGTTCCCGAAGTGAAGGACCACTCCGCAGCCGCCCTCGCCCGCCAGTGGCCGGAGACCGACGCATTGCTCGGGCCTTGGTTGCGGCTCTACCAGGTCCATTCGGCCACCTTGGACTCCGGGATCCTGGACGACACCGAGGTGCATCGAGCGCTGGCCCGGCTGGGCCTGCCTGTGGGGCTCACCCTCAGCGGCCCCGACCAATCAACGACCCTCCGGCGGGCGCTCTCGATACAAGTCGATGGCGCGCCGCTGTTCTCGGCCGTCCAGGCCACCTGGAATCTCCTCGAGACCTCGGCCGGTCCGGCCCTGGCCGAGGCGAAAAGCGCCGGCTGGACCGTAATCGTCAAGGAGGCCCTGGCCAACGGGCGACTGGCCGTACCCGCACCGGCGACGACGGCACTGGGTGAACGTCCCGACGTGAGTGCGCTCGCCGCCGCGCTGGCTCAGCCCTGGGCCGATGTCGTGCTCTCCGGGGCGGCCACAGTGCCGCAGCTGCGTTCGAACCTGGCCGCGCTCGATGACGCGACGCAGCCCGATAATGATCGGCTGTCCGCACTGGCGCTGGACCCACGCGTCTATTGGAGCGAGCGGGCCGCCATGCCCTGGACGTAGTCGGCGAGCGCCGATTCGCTATCGGCTTCGCCCCATCATCACCACCAGTCGGCCCATCGTCCGGCGTTGTTCCATCTCCTCGAGTGCAGAGGGAACCTCACCGAACTCGAGCTCCCGGGTGACGGCTGGATGAATCTGACCGGTGCGGATCAGCTCGAGGATGGTGGCATGGGCCCGTTGCCCCTCACTTCGCCCTGGCCAGTTGAAACCCATGGTGCGCCGAACGCCAAGCGGATCGTTCACGTAGACCAGGCATACCCCGCACAGCGAGAAGTTTCCGTAGGCCATCGCCCGCGGCGTCAGGTAGTGGGCGTCCTCGAGCTCGATGCCCTCGCTCCATCCGGCAATCAGGTGCCGGCCATTGAAGCCCATGCACTTGAAGGTCTCGAGGGTGACGTTCCCGCCAACGGCGTCAAAGGCCACGTCCACCCCGTGTCCATAGGTGGCCTCCATCGCCACTTCGACAAAATCGGCCGTTCGATAGTTCACCGCCACATCGGCTCCCAACCGGCGGCAGTACTCGACCTTCTCGTCGGTGCCGGCGGTGGCGATCACCTTGGCGCCGAGCGCTTTCCCGATTTGCAGCGCCCCCGAACCCGTACCACCGGCGGCCGCGTGCACGAGGAGAGTCTCACCGGGTTGGAGGCGGGCACGCTCGTGGAGGGCGAACCAACCGAGGTGGAACGGATAGTGCATGGCGGCACCGTCTGCGTCGCTCAGCCAGTCGGGCAGTTCCATAGCCGTGGCCGCATCGACGACGGCATAGGAGGCATATCCGCCGTGGGCCACGGCAGGGATGCCCACGATTCGCTGCCCGACGAGATGTTCAGCTCCCGGCCCGGCGCTCTCGACGATCCCCACTGATTCCATCCCGGCGACGAACGGCGGCTCCAACATGAGCGTCGCATAGCGTCCTCGGATGATGTCGATATCGTTCAGGTTCAGGCAGAAGGCGTCAACGGCGACCCGAACTTCATTGGCTCCCGGCGCCCGCACCTCAACTTCCCGTCGTTCCATCACTGCG
>JAUTXB010000158.1 GCA_030838245.1 Acidimicrobiaceae bacterium | reverse complement strand
CAGAAGGTACTGGCCGGCGGCGCCTACTTCTGGGATGAGACGGGCCACAGCCCCACAGACGCCCTCCACGCCCGGCAGTTCTGGCATCTGCCCATGCCCGACCAGCCGCTCTCGGACATTGCCCTGCCCAATGGCATCGCCTACCGCTGCCTGGAGCCCCTGCACCGCTACGAGATCGCCTATGACGACCCTGACGCCGACGGCGACCACGGGTCAGAGATCAGTGTCCGTCTGACTTTCACCGCCATTGCCCGCCCGAACTACCTCGGGGAATCCCACCTTGACCAGCCTGGCCGCTACGTCGGCACCATCACGCTGGCCGGCGAGAAGATCCCTGTTGACGCATTCGGCTTCCGGGACCGGTCGTGGGGCGTCCGCTCCCAGTTCGGACGGGGTATCCATGGATCGCCGGCACAGTCGGGCGGGTACAGCTACGCCACCGCGTCGGACTCGGACGCCTTTCACGCCATCACCATGGACTTCGGAGCGGGCAGCGTGGCCATCCACGGCTACCTGCTGCGCGACGGGGAGTGGGCGAAGCTGGAGTCGGGTACCCGCCAGGTCACCGAGCGGGACGAGCGGAACGGGTACCCACGCGCCGTCGCCATCGACTTGACCGACGAACGAGGTCGCCAGCTCCACGCCGAGGGCCGGTGCCTGAACGGTTTGGGGCTCTTCTTGAACCCCAACCTCTACACCGTGAATTGCCTGACCGAGTGGTCCTTCGACGGAATTTCTGCCTACGGCGAGGATCACGACAACTGGAGCGCCTACGGTATCCGCCGTGCCCGCCGCAACCATCGGAACCACGACAGACACTGAGGTGTTGTACCTATGACAGTCAGCCCCCACCAGCCCACCGGCGAGCGCCCCAAGACCTCGACGCGCGACTACGAACTCCTGCGATCCCAGCTGGAGACCTGGGTGGTGGCCAAGGCACCCGGCGCCGTTGTGTCGGAGCTCATCGTCCCCGCATCCAACGGGATGTCGTCTGAGACCGTGCTCTTCGACCTGGCCGTGCCCGGGGAGCCCGAGCCCAGACAGCTGGTGGCCCGCATCGCCCCCGATCCCGGCGCCGATCCGGTGTTCCGTGTCTACGACATGGAGCGCCAGTTCAAGGCCATGCAGCTGGCGGCCGAGCACACCGACGTGCCCGTCCCCCGGGTGCTGTGGCTGGAGACGGGTACCGAGGCCATCGGCGTCCCCTTCTTCGTGATGGAGAGGATCGAGGGCATCGTCCCGCCCGATGTGATGCCATACACCTTCGGCGACAACTGGTTCTTCGATGCCGATCCCGATGACCGCCTGCGGCTCCAACGCCAGGCCGTCGAGGTGGTGGCGGCGCTCCACCAGCTCACCGTGGACGGGCCGGCCGGTTTCCTGGCCGAGAATGCCGACGGCGAGAGCCACCTGCGCGCCCACGTGCGGAACCAGCGCGTCTACTACGACTGGGTGGCGTCCGACGGCGTCCGGTCACCCCTGATCGAACGGGGTTTCGAGTGGCTCGAGGACCACTGGCCCGAGAACGAGGACGACGGTGTCCTCAGTTGGGGCGACGCCCGCGTCGGGAACATGATGTTCCGCGACTTCACGCCCGTCGCCGTGCTCGACTGGGAGATGGCATCAATCGGTCCCCGCGAGATCGACTTGGGATGGATGATCTACATCCACCGCTTCTTCCAGGACATGGTGGAGGACCTGGGCATGCCCGGCCTGCCCGATGTCCTGCGCCGGGAGGACGTGGCTGACACCTACCAGGAACTGACCGGCTACGAACCCCGCGATCTCGACTTCTACACCGCTTATGCCGCCCTCCGTCATGGCATCGTGATGTTCCGCATCACCCGGCGGTCGATCCGCTTCGGCGAGGCGGAGATGCCCGAGGACCCCGACCACGCCATCGCTCACCACGCCCACCTGCGCCGGATGCTCGACGGCGTCTACTGGTAAACCGAGCGCCGGCGGGCCGCTGCGTCGCCGTCAGCCGGGTAACGTGCTGGCTTCGTCATGGAGGGAGCCGTCCGGGTGTTCGAGAGTGAGGTTGCAGCCAAGCGCCCGGGCCGGGTGCGTGCGCTCACCCGAGCGGTCGGTAACTTCCTGCTTCCGGCCAGCAACCCGGTCGGCACCGTCTACGGGACGTTGGCCGTCGGCATCCTCTTTGCCGCCGAGAGCACCGAGCCGAATCCGGCCCTGAAAGACATTGCCGCGGTAGTGGGCACCCTCATCGTCTACTGGCTGGCCCACGCCTACGCCTATGGCCTCGCCGCACGCCTCTCCGACCAAGGCCCCGGCCAGATCCATGGGGTGCTCCGGGAGCTCGGCCAGCAGTGGACCATCGTCAGGGGTGGGCTCACCGAGATCCTGGTGTTCGTCATTGCCCTGGCCTTCGGCGCCTCCTCGCACAAGGCGGTCATTGCCGCGCTGATCTCGTCGATCGTCCTCCTCATCGTGTTCGAGGCCATCGCTGGGATTCGGGGACAGCTGGGCCGAAAGGCACTCGCCGGGCAGATCGCCCTGTGCCTGCTCATGTGCGCCGGCATCCTGGGCGTCAAGTTCGTGCTCTGATCCGCCGTCGGCCCGGGGGCTATACGGGCATGGGCTCCGCCGTGTCGGGCGAACGGGGTGGCGCGTGGCGGTACCGCCGCTTGAATACCCCATAGGCGACGGGGCCAGCCAGCAGAGGCAGCCAGTACGAGGCCACACGGTAGGCCAGCGTGGCCAGCACGGCGGCACCCGAATCGACGCCGGCCAGCACCAAGAACCCGCTCAGGCTGGCCTCGACGATCCCCAACCCGCCGGGAGTGATCGGGATCATCCCGATGATGCCGGTCACCGCGTAGGCGATCAACACCAGCGACGGGCTGGGGCGGCTGCCTACGGCCCGCAGTGCGCACAGCAGGCACAGGAAGTCGAACACCAGGCGTCCGGCCGACAGGAGCACGGCCTGCCACCACTGCTCGCCCAGGACTCCGCGGATGAGATCGCGCTGCTTCACGAGCTGGCGCTCGAGCCCGGTGAGGGGCGGTCGATGACGAACAATCCGATTGCGAGCCCATTGGATGGCCTGGCCGAGGAGGCGGAGGGGCCGATCGGTCAGCAGCACAGTGGCTCCGAAGCCGGCGAACAGGACGAACCCGACGATGCCGAGCAGGGCCGCATCGAACAGGCTGTGGTTGATCGGGGTGCCGAAGAGGATGGCGGGGAGGGCGAACACGGGGAGGGCGAGGAGGCCGGCCACGCCGAGGAGGGAGAATGCGGTGAGGCCACCGACCGCCTCCCCCGCGGTCATGCCGCTGGTGGCCAGCATCCGGAATTGCACCGCCGCACCGGCCGCCGCCCCCCCGGGCATGATCAAGCTGATGGAATTGCCGGCCAGCTGAGCGGTGACCACCGGAAACCAGGCCTTGGTCCGAAGGGCGATCCGCTGGAGCGCGAAAGTACAGGCGAAATGAGCCCCCTGGGCCACGAGGGCGGCGGCCAGCCACAGGAAGTCCACGCTGGCCAGTTGGGGAAAGGAGGCAAAGACCCCGACGACCTTGGGTGCGACCAGATAGAGGGCCAAGCCGGCGATGGCGATGACGACGGCCCGTCTGGCTACTGCCTTCCAGGAGAGAAGGCGCGGTTCCTCCCCTTCCAGATTGCCCGGAGAAGCGGCGTCGTCAGCAGGTTCGGGGACGACGCTCACGGAGGACTGCTGTCACAGCGGACACGGCTTGTAACCATGTCTCCCGCCCGGTCACTCCGTCAACTTGCCGAGTGCCGCCGAACCGGCACTCAGTTGGAATGAGTGGCGCCGAGCCGGCACTCAGTTGGTACGATCTCGGCCTCGACCGACGGCGTCCCCTTTGGGCCGGATCTCATAGGCCCACATGTGGGCGCCATCGAGGATGTGCGAGACCCTCGTCACCTGGGCACCGGGGAGGGCGTCTCGGATGAATTCGATCTCGCTCCGGCAAGCTTGGCGGAATCCCGATGCCACCGAGAGGATGGCGCAGTTGTGCTCCACGATCCGCCACCCCTCCTCCCACGGCTCGACGTCGGCCAGGTACCCGTCCTCGTCGAGGATCCGGGCCAGCTCGTCGACCTGCTCACCTAAGGGGAGACCGGCTAGCCGGGGCCGGGCGCCATCCAGCCGGCGTTGGCGCCGTTGTTCAAAGAGGTCGTCGACCCGCTCGCTGGTCGGGCCGCCCAGGTAGCCGAGGAGCTCGGTGGTGAGGTCCCCGTACCGTTTGGGAAAGAGGATCTCGGCTACCGGGGTCAGCTCGTAGTGGTGGGTCGGGCGTCCTCGACCCTCGGATCGACGACGATGGGTGACGAGCCCGTCGTCGTCGAGGCGCCGCAGCTGCTGGCGAACGGCGGCAACGGTGAGGTCCAGCTCGGCGGCCAAGTCAGCTGCCTCTTGGTCCCCGTTGCGCTTGAGGGAAGTCAGGATGGCGCGCCGGGTCGACGGCATGGTAGCCAGCGGTGGCTCGAGGGTGCGACCCGTCTCGGTCACCGCAGCACCAGGTGGACGTCGCCGAACTCGTGCCACAGGTACCGGCGTTCGAGGGCCAGGGCGTACGAACGCTCGAGCAGCTCGCGACCGGCGACGGCCTCGAGCATGGCCAGGTGCGAGGCCTCGGGTTCGTGCCAGCCGGTCAGCAGCCCGTCGAGGGCGCGCACGGTCCGGTCGGGGGTCACGATGGTGTCGGTCCAACCGTTGCCCGGGTGCACCGACCCATGTTCGTCCACCACCGTCTCCAGTGCGCGTACCACCGTCGTCCCCACCGCCACCACCCGCCCGCCGTCGTATCGGGTCTGGTTGATTCGACTGGCCGTCGAAGCCGGGACCCGGTAGTACTCGGGATACGGGGGTTCGGACGCCTCGAGCGAGGCCACGCCGGTATGGAGCACGATCGGGCTGACCCCGATCCCACCGGCGACGAGGCGGGTCAACATCTCTGCCGTGAAGGGCCGACCGGCGCTCGGCATCTCGGCCGAGCCGGGCTCGGTGACGTAGACGTTCTGATAGGCCGAGATGGGCCAGCTCCCGTGCACGTACCCGTATCGAATGGGTCGCCCGTGCCCGGCCAGGTAGGTATGCAGTCGCTCGGGAACATCGACCTTTGCCACCCACAGGCGGACACCGGCCGGATGTTCGGCGTAGGGGGCGAGCAACACGACCTTTCCGCCGGCCGGGATCTCGATCGATTGACCGGGGGTGGCGTCGAAGACGGGTTGCCCGGAGCGCCGCAGTTCGACCGTCCATAGATCGGCGGGAAGCTGGGTGGACAGGTGCACGTCGATGTCCCGGCCCCGGCTGTCGGTTCCGGGGATCTCAGCGGCCAGAGTCCCCGAGGTGTTGATGACCACCAGGTCGCCTTCGTCGAGCATCCGGGGCAGCTCCGAGAAGGTCGTGTCCACCAGCGACCCGTCCTTCCGGTCGGCCACCAGCATCCTGACCGCGTCCCGGGTCAGGCCACGGGCCTCGGGTGGGGACGAAGCCTCCAGCTCGGGCGGGAGGTCGAAGGCGGGCAGTCCGCCGATCAGTCGGTCGGCAACGGCGGTCATGGCCTGCTCCCCGCTCGTGCCGCCTGCAGGTCGACCGCTCGGTACCGCCCGCTGGGCCGATCACCCCCGATGAGCTCGAGGAATACGGGGACGACCGATGCCGGATCGGGTCGGTCGGAGATGTCCTCGCCGGGAAAGGCATCTTGGTGCATCTGCGTCCGCATATCACCCGGGTCGAGGGACCACACGCGCAGTCGCGGTTCCTCCACGGCCAGCACGGCACTGAGGTGGTCGAGCGCCGCCTTGGACGAGCCGTAGCCACCCCACCCCTCGTAGGCCTCCACCGCCGCGTCCGACGTCACGTTGACGATCCGGGGGTCGGGCGAGGCCGAGAGGGCGGGCAGCGCCTCTTGGAGCAGAGCCAGAGGGGCGACGACGTTCACCTCGAACACGTTGCGAAGCAGCGGGAGCGGATAGGAGACGAGCGGGGGCAGGGGCGAGGGGCCGAGTGTGCTGGCACTGTTCACCACCAGGTCGATCCCGCCCAGAGACTCAGCGGCCGCAATCAGTTCGCGCCGGTGCTTCGGATCGGCGACGTCTCCGACCACGGTGACCACCCGGGCGCCGGCGTCGGTTGTCCGGATGGCTGTCGCGACCTCACGCAGTTGTATGTCGTGTCGGGCGTCGATGACGAGGGACCATCCGGCCTGGGCCAACCCGGCAGCCAGTGCCTGCCCCAACCCCTGCGACGCTCCGGTGACGATTGCCGTGGCCATGGCCCGACCTCCTGGTGATCTCCCACGCAGAGATCCACTGCATGTTTAAAGTAAGAATAACCAATCTTTATTCCGTTGGCGCTGCCTCTTGTGGAGACCCGACCCTGTTTGCAACAGTTGGGGGTCATGATGCCAATGGTGCCAATGTGGCTAACGAGGTATCGAGTGCGGGCGCTGTGCGTCGCCGGCGGTCTCGTCGGTGCCCTGGTGCCGGCGGCGTTGTCGGCGAGCGGCCCGGCCGGCGCCACCTCGGTACAAGTCGGACCCGGCCAACGCTCTCGCAGATCGCCGGGAACTACGGCACCACGGTCCCCGCGCTGGCCGCGGCCAACGGCATCGCCGACCCGAACCTCGTGCTGGCCGGGGCCACCCTTTTGATCCCGTCGGGATCCGGCGACTCGACCGCGACCCAGCCGGCCACCGTCGTGGTGGCGGCGGGGACCTCACGAACATCGCCGCCCGATACGGGACCACGGTGGCGGCGCTCGTACAGCTCAATGGGATCACCGATCCGAACCAGGTCGAAGCCGGATCCCAGTTGCTGGTCGGTGCCACCGTTCCCGCTCCGGCGGTGGGCACAGCCAGCCCGTCGGTAGGCGCCGGCCTGCCGGCACAGGTGCTGGCCCACCCGGACCGTGCCCAGCTCCAACCGCTGTTCCACCAGTGGGCGGGGACGTTCGGGGTCCCGGTCGGCCTGCTCGAGGCCATGTGCTGGTGGGAGTCGGGTTGGCAGAGCGGCGTGGTGTCCAGCACCGGGGCGGTAGGTATCGGTCAGCTCGAGCCCGAGACTGTGAGCAGCCTTCGCATTCGCCTCGGAGACCCAACGCTCGACCCAACGGCGCCTTCGGACAACATCGAGATGTCGGCCGCGCTTCTTCACGACCTGCTGGTCGAGTCGGGGGGCAATGAGAGCGTGGCGCTCGCTTCGTACTACCAGGGGTTCGCCTCGGTGTCGCAAAACGGCATGTTCGACTCGACCACCCAGTACGTGCAGGGCATCCTGTCGTCTATGGCCGGCTTTTCCTAGGCCACCAAGCGCACTGCAGGTGGGGTCCACGCCTCGTCGATGACCGGTCGTCCAGGCCCGCAGGCCCTGAAGATGAGGCAAAACCCACCCTCGGGTGCAGGCAGCCAGTTGAGCACCCGTTCGTCGTCGGGCCGTTCGTGTTGCAGCACCAGGGTCATGCCGCCGTCGGGATCCGTCCGGAGCCACGGGGTACGGTCCCCGATCGAGTAGCGGTCGATGCGCATGTCGGCCAGATCACAGTCGAGGCCGTACATGGTAAGTGACCAGAACTGGCCGGCGTCCGAAAGCTCGCCCGGATTGAACGTGAGCTCGTAGCGGCGAGAACCGTCGAGAGCGGCCCCGTCGACGTGCTGGTAGGTCGTCGAGTAGATGCTCTCCTCGGCTTGGGTGGCCACCCGACCGATCGGGGTGAGCACTGCTCCTGGCACCGATTCGTGCTGCCCACGGCCCGTCGGGCCCTCGCTGTGGTGTCCACGGTTCTCCCGCACGTGGTGTCCTGGATGTGACATCGGCCCTCCTGGGGGCGATAGGGCTGTTGAAGGAACTTAGTCGGGCGTATAACTTGTTGAGGCCAGGATATTGAGTTGAAGTGAGTTAGTCAAGCGTATAATATTCCTGATGTCGTCCATGAGCGAGGAAACTCGATGTCCCCTGTAGTCGGCCCGAAACCATTCGCAGTGGGCCGGCTTTCCCTCGCCGGTTCTCCGTTGCTCTCGTCCCTGCACCTGATCCTGGCGGCGCGCTGAGATGGCGTTCGTCGATCGGATCGAGCAAGGTCAGGACCAAGGGAAGGGCTCTGAGCTGGGAACGAGCATCGAAGGCGAGGATGGGGCCGGAACCCATCGGTCCTATGACCGGGCAGCCACCGAGGCCGCCCTCATCGACGCGGCGACGCAGCTCTTCGATCGTCGGAACCCGGGATCGGTGTCGGTACGGGAGATCGCCAGGCTGGCCGGGGTCAACCACGGGCTGGTCCATCACTACTTCGGGTCGAAGCAGGCGCTGGTCCAAGCGGTCCTCGACCACCTGACCACTCGGGCCAGGGATTCCCTGGCCGCGGGAACGGCGATGGATCAGGACAGCCCGGTGCAGACCTACACCCGGATCCTGGGCCGAGTCATGCTGGAGGAGCCGAATCTCACACCCTTGCCAGGCGATCATCCCATCTTGGTACAGCTGGCTTCCCTGGCCCGAGACGTCGGGGGGTTGGATGAGCGCTCGGCCCGCATCCGGGCCAGCCAGGGGGCCGCGCTGGCCATGGGCTGGTTGATCTTCGAGCCGCTACTGATCCAGTCCGGCGGGCTCGAGGGCGAGGACCCAGCCTTCCTTCGCGACCAATTGCGGGTCATGATCGCCCACATGGCCGTTCCCATCGCCGAAGGCACCTGAACCGAACGGCCCCCGGCACAGGGTCCGGATCTCAGCCCAGCGGGGCGAGGGGGGCCATCTGGGCGGCGGTGGGCTCGCTACAGCAGAACCAGGGCTCGGTGAGCCGGGCGCGCTGACCGGGCGGAGGACCACTCGAAATCGATCCCGGCGAGGGGGGGCCGACCGGGCTGGCCGCACGGGCGCGGATCACCGCATCGATCTCCCCGAAAGTGTCGGCCGCCGCGTGATCCACCCGATCCTCGACCAGTGCGGCCAGTTCTTTTTGCAGCTCGTCGACCGAGGGGTCGGGGTGGGTCCACGTCCAGCCCAACCGGTCGGAGTCGTAGGGGCCGAGGTATGGGGTCATTTCCGTTCGCCCGAGCAACAAGGAGCCTTCGGGCACCAAGAGCCGCACGGTGTACTGGACCGGGTCGACGTTGGGCACGAGATCATGGGCATGGACGAAGTCGAGCAGTGCGACCAGGTCGTCGATCGTCGTCCATGGGGTGAAGGGCAGCCATGACGGACGCACCTCGATGCCCTGGAGACGAAGGAGCACGATGGCCTCGGACGCATCGGCCACAGTGTGGCCCTTGTCGAGGTACCCGAGCGTGGTGTCGTTGACCGACTCGAGGGCCGACACGACGAATGCGCAACCGGCATCGGCCAGCTCGGGCAAGGCATCGGGCTGGGCCAAGATGTGCTCGACCTTCGTCGTGCAGTCGAAGGTGAGGTGGGGATGGCGCTCGTGCACGGCGGCCATCACCCGACGGGCATGGAGCGGTGCGTTGAGGAAGTCGGGATCGGCGAAGGACACGTGGCCGGCCCCGGCGGTCACCAACTGGTCGACGTCGGCCACCACCG
>JAUTXB010000018.1 GCA_030838245.1 Acidimicrobiaceae bacterium | reverse complement strand
AGTACCACTCGACGGACCCGGCAGCCATCAAGAAGGCGATCGAGGGGATCACCAGCAAGCAGTTCCTCGGTCTCTCCTACAAGTTCTCACCCACGAACCACTTCGGGTTGGTGGGCTCGTTCGGGCCCGCCGTGTGTCAGATGGGGCCGCCCTATGCCGGTGGCCTGGGCAGGGTGCCAGTCAAAAGCTGAGCCCGAGTGCCATCGCCCGGTCATCTCGACTGAGGAACCAGGTCAGTTGGGCTCGGCCCACAGCCCGGTGAACGGGGGGTGGCGGGGAAACTCGAACACCTGGCCGCGACCAGTACGGGCGAGCGACTGGTAGTGACGCCGCGCGAACCACCACCTCCCGTCCACTCGGCGGTACTGGTCGTGGTAGACCCCGAACGCGTTGGTCCACTGGCCACTGGCTCGGTCCTGGCGTAGTTCGCACATGAACATCCTGGCCGAGGCGGTATCGACTCCGGCATCGCCCCGACCCAGAACAATGTGGGAGTTCAAGATGACGAACTCGAAGAACTCGAAGCACTCGATGGAGCGGCCGATGAACTCGCCAATCTCCGTTGGACCGACGAACGTGAGTGCCTCCTGGGACTGCTTGTCGATCGAGATCGTGCACTCAGGCAGAAACAACTCGTCGAAATCGCCCCATGCCCGTCGGTTCACCACATCGGCGTAAGCCGACTGCACATTCGTCAGCGCCACATGGTCGACGGCCTCTCGTACCGCATCCTCATCCATGGCTGCGACCCTAAGCCATTGAGTCGGGTCCAGCCTTCGATTGGATTCGGTCTGGCGTTCGATCGGATCCAGCCTCGACCGGTGAAGCTGCTCGATTGACAGCCGACTCCCGGTGGCAGATGCTTGGCCGGTCGCTCAACACGTCGCACCGGGACGCGTCCCGCCATTCGCAACGGGGAGATCCAACCAAGCTCATGTCGCACCCGCAGCTGTCCGTCATGGTCATCAACTTCTCGGCCACCGATCCCGGTGGCTGGCAGCCACTCCTGGACGGGGCTCGCGCCGCCGACCAAGCCGGGGTCGACCGCCTGGCCGTGAGCGACCACGTTGTCTTCGGCGAGAACCTCGAGGCCTACGGGGACAGCTCGGTAGGCGGGATCGAGGGCGGGAAGCAGCCCACCGGGCCCAACGGCATGTGGCTCGAGCCGCTCACCCTCCTTTCGGTCCTGGCCGGGGTGACCACTCGTGTCCGGCTGGCCACCGGGATCCTCCAAGCTGCCCTTCGCCGGCCCGCCGTCCTGGCCAAGGCCACGGCCACCTTGGACGTCCTCTCCGGAGGCCGTCTCGACCTCGGGGTCGGGGTGGGATGGCAGCGAGAGGAGTACGACGCCGCCGGCCTGAGCTTCGAGGGCCGCGGTCGCCTGCTCAACGAGACCCTGACCGTATGCCAGGCATTGTGGCGAGAGGAACGGGCCGACTTCGACGGCGACGAGCTCCATTTCGAAGGCATACATGCCATGCCCAAGCCACTCCAGCCCGGCGGTGTGCCCATCTGGGTGAGCGGGACCCTCAACGACCGGGTGCTCGATCGCCTGGTCCGCTTCGGCGACGGCTGGATCCCCTGGGGGCCCGAGGCCCGAGATCCGGTCACCGGCATCGCTCGAGTACGTGAGGCGCTCTCGGCCGCAGGACGAGACGCCACCGGGTTCCAGGTGCAGGGGAGACTGCCTGTCGTGAAGGGATCGGACGGCTCGATGGATCTGGGCCGCACCATGGAGGGAGTCCCGGCCTTGGCCGAGGCGGGGATCACCGACTTCCGGGCCCCGGTCTCCATCACTCTCGAGCGGAGCGCGACCGCCGATTACCTTTCCGAGATGGTGGCCGCGTTCCGGCAGGCGGTCGGGCGCAGCTAAACGCCCGGTCCGGTGACGTCAGGAATTCTCGCTCGACGTCACCGGCGGAATTCGAACACGGAGGAAGCCGATCGTGCTCGGATCGGCAACGACATGGATCTTCTTGATGATCTGGTTTTCCACTGTCAGGTGCACGACGGCTGAGAGCTGAGACTCCACGAACGCCAACACCACGGTCCGACCTCCGATCGGGTTGGACACCAGGGTCATGGTGGCGACATAGCGAAGAAGGTTTCGCGCCACCCCCTTCGACCCGGCGAACACCTGACCAGTCCGGGGGTCATCGGGCCCGAGGTCCACCTCACCGGTGACCTTCGGATCGAGCAGGGTCAGGAGGGCCGAGAGGTCGCCGTCCGAACAGGCCTGGATGAATTGCTTGGCCACCAAGCGGTGCTCGGCTGTATCGACCTCGACCTTGCCTCGATCATGTTCGGACTGGATCTTCATGCGTGCCCGTCGTGCTAGTTGGCGACAGGTGGGGGCTGGCCGGCCCACGCTTTCGGCGATGGTGTCGAATGGCATCTGGAAGATGTCGTGGAGCACGAAGACGACCCGCTCCGCCGGGCTCAACCGCTCGAGTACCACCAACAAGGCCAGACGGATCTCGTCGTCGAGGGTGATGCGGTCTGCAGGGTCCACGGAGACGCCCCGAGTCGCGGTCGGGCCGGCAAACTCGATGGTGGAGGACTCGTGCGCCCGTTCACGTCGTGAGCGAGCCGATTGGATCTGGTCGAGGCAGATGCGGCTGGTCACCACGATCAGCCAGCCCCGCTGATCCTCAATCCTTTCGAAATCTGCCTTGGTCAGGCGGACGAAAGCCTCCTGCACGGCATCCTCTGCTGCTCCGATGTCCGCCAGCATCCCGAAGGCCAGGTCGACCAGATACGGGCGGTGAGTCCGCCACGCCTCGGTGAACTGGGCATCTGTCGGTCCATCGCCTGTCGCCATCTCGTACCAACCCTAAGTCGTGCCCGACGAACGCCGGGGCCTCTCCACACATAGGACGAGATGGTCCACCAATTCGTGACAACCGCCTCGATTGGGCCCGAGGGCTCAACGGTGACAGCTCAGTCCGACCAACTGCGTGTCACGTTCGACGTCCGCGTTTCGTCCTCTACTGCTGGACGCCAATTTTCCAGATGCTCGGCACTAGAGCCGACATCGCAGAGGAGGACCAGTGGGCACCCAGATGGCCGTGCAGGCAGAAGACCTCGTCAAGACCTATCCCGGTCAGGTGGAGGCGGTCAGAGGGATCACGTTCGAGGTCTCGGCCGGCGAGGCTTTCGGTCTCCTCGGCCCCAATGGCGCGGGCAAGACGACCACCATCGGGATGCTCAACTCCACGGTGACACCCACGTCGGGCCGGGCCACCCTCGGAGGTCTCGACGTCGCTCGCGACCCGACGGGCACCCGAGCCATCAGCAGCGTCGTGTTCCAAGATGCCGTCGTCGACCAACCGCTGACCGGCCGCCAGAACCTGGAGATGCACTTGAAGCTCTGGTCGGTCGACCCTCCTGAGGGGCGGACCCGATTGGTCGAGCTGACCCACACGGTCGGGATCACCGACATTTTGGACCGCTCGGTGGCGACCTACAGCGGCGGACAACGACGCCGGCTCGAGATCGTCCGAGCGTTGCTCTCCAGTCCCCAGGTGCTCTTCCTCGACGAGCCCACCGTGGGACTTGACACCCGGATCCGCCACGACCTGTTCGACGTCATCGCCACCCTGCGGGACCGGACGGGCGTGACGGTCATCATGACAACGCACTACCTCGACGAGGCGGAGCAACTCTGCGACCGGCTGGCGGTAATCGATTCGGGCACGATGGTGGCCTGCGATACGCCGTCACGGCTGCTCGCGTCGATCGGGGACGACGTGCTCGAACTGAGGCTGGGCGACCCCGAACGGGCCGTCGACGTCCTCCGGCGCCGAGGCGTCCCCGGTGACGACCTCCTCGTCATCGGTGGAACCGTCACCGTCTCGCTGCGGACCATCGCCGCGCCCGTCGTCTCGCAAGTGCTGGCTGACTCCTCGATCCCGATTCGCTCGGCCACGACACGGCCCCCCACGCTCGATGACGTCTATCTCCGCCTCACCGGCGGCCAGATCGACGGCACGGCCGACTGAAAGGAAGAACCCATGACCACTGCCACCATCCCCCTGCCCGTCACGACGGCGCCGACCCGCTCTCGAAAGGTGAGCGTCCTCCCCACGTTGACCGGTCGCCGGCTCGCCCTGACCGTCCGTTCGCCGCGGTCCGTGGCGATACCGGTCCTCGCGCCCGTGCTCTTCGCCCTCGTCGTCGCCCCCGCCCTGGCCAACTCGGTAGCCTCCGCCGCGCAGCGAACGACCTACATGACGTACTTCTGCGTGGCTACCGCCGGCCTGCTGATTCCCCTCAATTGCATGTTCTCAGGGCTTAGCGTCCTGGTGGACCGACAACAAGGAGCCATGCGGGAATTGCTGGTGGCTCCGATCAGTCGAGCGTCGATCGTGGTGGCCAACGTGGTCGCGGTCATGGCCGTCACTGCACTACAGCTCGTCGTGCTCATCGCCGTATCTGCGCTACGGGGCGCCCAGTACCAGACCACAAGCCGCATGCTGTGGTTCCTGGCTGCCGCCGTGCTGCTCGTCGTGGTGACCTACGGGCTGGCCGAGATCCTGGCCACTCGGCTGACCAGTGCCGAGGAGTACACGAGCGTCATACCGGCGGTTGCCATCATCCCCTTCTTCTTCGCCGGCTCCCTCTTTCCCATCACCTCACTGCCCAGCTGGCTTTCGGACGTGGCTACCGTGCTCCCGCTCACACACGCCCTGGCCCTCTTCCGGTACGGGCTGGCCGCCCACAGCGGGCAGGCGCTCCACAACATCTGGGGAATGAGCAACGACACTGCCATGGCTGCCCTGTCGATCGGAGTCCTGGCCCTCTATGCCGCGGTGATCCTGGGCGTTGCCATCCGGCTCTTCACCAAAGCGGGAACGAGCTGAACATCGATCAGGACCGCCGGTGCTCCCGGAGCGGCACCGCCGTGTCTTGACCGGTGCTGAGCCGGGGCCGGTTCTCCTCCGCGACAGACAGAGGGACGGCAGGGCGAAGGCTGTCTCGTGATCGCCGGGCCAGGTCCTGGTACACGGCGGTCCCGTTGGCCTTCCACGCCATCTCGGCGGAGGTCAGTTCCCGGAGCACCCGGGCGGGATTTCCGGCGACGACATGGCGTGCCGGAACCTCCATCTCGGCTCGCACGAAGGTGCACGCTCCGACGAACGTGAAGTCGCCGATTGCTGCACCGTCCATCACCACACTGTTCATCCCCACCAGCACGCCCCTGCCGATGTGACAGCCGTGCAACACCGCCCCGTGCCCAATGTGACCGTCTTCGTCCACCACCACGTCGCGGCCGGGAAAGCAGTGCAGGACACAGCCATCCTGGACGTTGGCACCGGCGCGAACCACCACCTGGCCGAAGTCGCCTCGCAGGCTGGCCAGCGGGCCCACGTAACAGCCCTCACCAATCAGCACGTCGCCGATGAGGACGGCTTCGGGGTGCACGAACGCGGTGGGATGGACAACCGGGACGACGCCCTCGATCTCGTAGATTCCCATGGTCGTCAACCTACGCGAGATACCGATCGACTCACCCGATCACCGCTGACGCCGGTCGGGACTCAGGTCGGGTCGGCGCTGGCGCAGGGCCGGCTTTGGCTCCGGTCAGCGCTGCATTCAGTCAGCGCTGCATTCAGTCAGCGCTGCATCCGCACGGGGAGGCGTTTCAGCCCGTTGTTCAGGTTCGACCGCACCCTCACGGGCTCACCGGTCAGCTCGATGTCCGAAAAACTGGCCAACAGCTCCTCGAAGAACACCCGCCCCTCCAATCGGGCCAGGTGGACGCCGAGGCAGAAGTGCTCGGCAATGCCGAAGGCCAGGTGTGGATTGGGATGGCGATGGATGTCGAACCGTTGGGAGTCGTCGAACAGATCCTCGTCCCGGTTCGCCGACGTGTAGTACATGGCCACCTTGTCGCCGGCGGCGATCTTCACATCTCGGATGACGGCGTCAGCCAGGGCTGTTCGCCGGAAGTAGTGCAACGGGTTGGCCCACCGAAGAATCTCCTCGACGGCGCCGGGTATGAGTGACGGATCGGCCCGGAGCTCGCGCAGCTGGTCGGGGTGGCGCAGGAGGGCCCAGAGGCCCGACGAGAGCATGATCTTGGTGGTGTCGTTGCCCGCCGTCACCAGCTGCACGAAGAACGTGGCGAACTCGATGTCGTCCATGAGGTGGCCGCCGAATTCGGTACCGAGGATGATCGAGGTCAGGTCGGGAGCGGGCTCCTCGGTGCGGCGACGGGCGGCCAGCTCCATGGCGTAGATCGCCATCTCCATGGTGCCGGCGTTGGGGTCGTCGCTGGCGTAGTCGGCATCCTGTCCGCTGGTGTTGCGCTCGGCCAATTCATGGATGTGCGGCCAATCGGCCTCGGGCAGGCCCATGAGCTGACCGATGACCCGGGAGGGAATCGCCGAGGTCACCCCGTGCACGAACTCCACGTCGCTGGTCTCGTCGACGCCTGCCAGCACGTCGCGGCAGATCCCACGGATCTGGTCGGCCATGTCTTCGATCACCCGACGCCGGAAGTGCTCGGCCATGGGGCGCCGGTAGTCGAGGTGCCGGGGCGGGTCCATGGCCAGGAGCATCCCTCGCATCTGCTCGACCTGTTCGGGAGCGAGCGTCTCGATGACCACACCTCCCTCACTGGCCGAGAACAGGTTCGGGTTCCGGGCCGCGTGGACGACGTCGGCATGCCGCAAGAGGGCCCAGAACCCGGCGTCGTCCTGCATCTCTTGGAAGTAGACGGGCTGGGTGTGTCTGAGCTCGGTCAGCTCCTCGTGGGGGACGCCGTCGACAAAGGTGTCGGGGTCGGACAGGTCGATTGCCGTCGGCATCAGCTGGCCAGAACGTTGGGGCGGGGAAGGCCCTGCGCCTCACACAGGGCGTAGTAGGCGGCCAAAGTCCCGGCGCCATCGAAGACGCTCTCCACGTTGCCGTCCGAATCCAAGTTGAGGTTGGCCCCGTACATCTGGAACCAGACCTGGGTGCCGTCCTCGATGCACTGGAGGGTGTGCACCGAGCCGGCTGGTTCGTAGAGGAACGAGCCCTGCCGGTTGACGTAGTCGTACTCCTTGTACTTCCACCCGCCCGAAACGGTGTAGCCATAGACCGGACCGGTGTGGCGGTGGGTCTGCACCTCGTAGCCGCTCTGGAAGATGTTCTCCACGATCCAGAGGCCCTCCTCTTCTTTCACCTGGAGGACCTTCAACTTGCTGCCGTCACCGATATCGACGAAGGGCAGGTCGGACGCACCGATGTGGACGGCACTGGGGATGGACTCGGTCGTTGTCATGGCACTCCTCGTTGGCTCTGCTCGTTGGCTCGGCGTCGACCGCTACGAAGCTCTCGGGCATCACCCTATGACCCCGAAGCCCTTCTCGCCGACGCGGGCCCGTAGTGGCCGGCCTTCAGGGACGTCTGCCGATGGGCGGATGAAACTTCTCTAGCGTGGCGCCATGTCCCTGCACTGCGATCCGCTCTCGGCGGGTCCGGACGCCCACCAGGTGAATCAGCTGCCCCTGGCCGGCATCCGCTTCTTGGAGGTCGGCGCCGACTTCGCCTGTGCGTACGCCGGCCACCTCCTGGCCCTGCTCGGAGCTGATGTGGTCCGAGTGCGGCGGCCGGTTGAGGAATGGGCGCAGGGCCGAGAACCCCGACCAGCACGGGAACCGACCCGGCAACCGGCCGCGACCGAGTCGTGGGGCCTCGATGCGGGAAAGACCCTGTTCAACGGTGAGGTGACCCCCGCAATCCTGGCCCGGTTGTCTGTGGTCGCCGCCGTGGACTCGACCGGTTGGCTGGGCAGCACCTCGTTCCCGGTGGTGCACGCCATCCCCAGTTCGACCCCGGCCCGAGCATGGGCCGCTTCGGGCGCCATGACCCTGACCGGCCGGGCTGACGGACCTGCCCTCCTTGCTCCAAGCGACGTGGCCACCTGCCTCGACGGCGCCGCCCTGGCCCTCCGCCTCCTGGCCGCCAGCCGCGGCATGCCCGTCTCCCTCGACGGGTCGGCCCTGCTCGGTGAGCGGGCCGCCATCTTCGGGCACCACCGCAACGGCACCGTCTCCAATGGGGGAGCCTGTCGCCTGGTGGCGACGAGCGACGGCTGGTTGGCCGTGAGCTTGAGCCGGGCCTCCGACATCGAATTGGTCCCGGCCTGGCTGGATGCATCGGTGCCGGCCGACCCCTGGACCTCGGTGAGATCGCTGGCCGCGGAGAGGTCGGCGCATTCGGTGGCCGATCGGGCGCAGCTGTTGGGTATCCCGGTGGCCGTGGTAGGCGGCCCTGACCAGGACGACGAGCAGTTCCAGGCCAGGGGCCAACAGTGGCCCCCCGCACCGTGGCTGTTCCAGGGCGCACCAACCTGTCTGCCCCCGCCCCGGGTACTCACCACCCTCGACCGGCTGAGCCCGAGCCGCATCGTCGCACCGGGGCGGCCCCTGGTCGTGGACCTGTCCGCCCTTTGGGCGGGACCATTGGCGGGCTCACTCCTGGTCGACGCCGGCTGTCGTGTGGTCAAGGTCGAAGACCCCCGGCGGCCCGACCCTTCCCGGGAGGGCCCGCGGCAGTTCTTCGATCTCCTTCAGGGAGGAAAGGAGAGCGTGACGGTGCCGGTTTCCGCCGCGGGACCCTTTCGGGCCTTGATCGGGGCCGCCGACGTGGTCATCGAGTCGTCGAGGCCCCGGGCGCTCGAGCAACTCGGGATCCACCCCTCCCCGCACCAGGCATGGATCAGCATCACCGGTTACGGACGGTCGGGACCGTGGCGAAACCGAGTGGCGCTGGGGGACGACGCCGCCGCGGCAGCGGGCCTGGTGACCCGAGAGCACGAGGGCGGCCCGCCTCTCTTCTGTGCCGACGCCGCCGCCGATCCCGTCACCGGGCTCCATGCCGCCGTAGCCGCGCTGGCTGCCGTCGTCGGGGGCGTCGGGGGGATCACGGACATCGCCATGCGCGAGGTCGTCGGCCACGCGCTGTCCCACAGCCGGCCGGCGCAGTCGACAGACACCGGACCGCTCGCCCCACCGAGGAGCAGGACACCGACCCGGATGGCGGCGAAGCTGGGTGCAGACACCGACTCGGTCCTGGCCGAGCTGTGACCGGGCCCGGCCAGCTGGACGGGGACACCGGGCACGCGACCGGCCTCAGCGTGATCGACGTCGAGGTGGATGGGCGTCCCGGATGCACCGTCCACATCGAGCACGGTCGGATCGCCGCAGTGGAGACCGGGGGGATCCGTGCCGGGGGGATCACCAACGACGTGCTCGACGGCCGAGGCGGGGCGCTCCTTCCCGGCCTCCACGACCATCACACCCACTTGTTCAGCCTGGCCGCACGCGACCGGTCCGTTCTGTGCGGGCCTCCGTCCGTACACGACCGGCCGTCCCTGGCCCGGGCACTGGCCGCCGGCGTGGGCGAACTATCCCGGGATTCGACCCGTGCCACCTGGCTCCGTGGATACGGGTACGACGAGTCGGTGGCCGGACCGCTCACTGCGGACGTGGTGGACGAGCAGTTGGGAGCCCACCGCGGGCGGCCGGTGCGGATCCAGCATCGCAGCGGTCACCAGTGGGTGGTCAACCGGAGTGGTTTGGCGGCGTTGGGGCTGGCGGAGACGGCCTCGGGGTTGGAGGGTGTGGAGCTCGGCCCCGATGGGCGGCCTACCGGGGTCCTCTACGGTGCCGATGACCTGATCCGGGCGCGAGTGCCGGATGATCTGCCTTCCTTGGCCGACGTCAGCGATCGACTGTCCCGCTGTGGCGTCACCGGGGTGACCGACGCCACGGCGTCCAACGGACCCGAAGAGTTGGCCGCCATCGAGGCGGCCGTGGACCGCGGTGAGCTGCGCCAGTCGGTGCTCGTGCTGGGCGGTGCACTTCCGGGCCGCCACCGTGGACCCGTCACGACAGGCGCTTTGAAGCTGGTGCTCGAGGATCGCCAGCTCCCAGGGCTCGACGAGCTGGTCGAGTCCATCCAGTCCGCCGGGCGACGCGGGGTGGCCCTGCACGCCGTGACCCGCGAGAGCCTGGTGCTGGCGGCTACCGCCCTGTCGATAGCCGGCGGCGGCCCGCACCGCGTCGAGCATGCCAGCGTTGCCCCGCCCGAGGTGGTGGAGCTGCTGGCGCCGCTAGATGTCACCGTGGTGACCCAGCCGGGGTTCATCGCCGAGCACGGTGATCGATATCGCCGCGACGTCGACGGGGCCGACCAGGAATGGCTGTACCGTCTGCGGGCCTGGGACAGGGTGGGTGTCCCCCTGGCCGGCAGCACCGACGCCCCCTTTGGCCATCCGGACCCCTGGAAGGCCGTAGCCACAGCGGTCACCAGACGGACCGCACACGGCGACGTGATCGGGCCCGACGAGCGACTGACGCCCGAGCGGGCTCTGGCTCTGTTCCTGGGCCACCCCGCCGACCCGGGCGGCCCCGTTCGCACTGTGTCAACCGGCGGCCCGGCCGACCTGTGCTTGCTGGCCGTTCCCTGGAGAGGTGCGCGCACCGAGCTGAGCAGCCAGTTGGTGGCGGCCACGGTGAAGGCCGGCCAGGTGGTGTTCCGGGGCGCCCCGTGAACCACCCCGACGGTACGTTGTCGGGGTGACCAGCTCCCCACGCGAGCCCCAGGGCATCCTCTTCGCCCGCGACGCGCTTCGACTCGTCGAAGGCGGGCTGGCGCCAGAGGCCATCGGGCACTTCGGAGGGAGGCCGGTGCTGGCCGTGGCCGTCGATGACGACCCGGCGCTGACGGCCGCGGCCGAGGTGGTTCGCAAGCTTCCCTGCGTGACCGTGGGCGTGGCCCGTGCCGGCGCCGACCTCTCCGCACCGCCCGATTTCGACATCCTCTTGGCCGAAGAGGAGGCCCCGGTGCGACCATGGGTCGGATGCGGCGACGTCGAAGGGGTGCTCGCTGCGGTCAGCCAGGCGGTCGAACAGGCCCCCGCTTCGGCCACCGCCCTCGTCCAGCTCCTCCGGTTCAGCGCCGGCATCACGGTGGACGACGCCTTGGTGTCTGAGTCGTTCGTGTACTCGATGCTTCAATCCGGACCCGACCATCGCCGGTGGATCGACCGGCGCGGACCGATGACCCACCGCCAATTGCCCGGGCCGTCGGTTCTGTCCCATCGGGAGGGGTCGTCTCTGGCCTTGACCCTCAATCGACCCGAGGTCCGCAACGCCTACGACGCCGATATGCGCGACTTGCTGGTCACCATGTTTCAGCTGGCTGTCGCCGATCCCACCATCACCTCGATCTCACTCACCGGGGCGGGGCCGTCCTTTTGTAGCGGCGGCGACCTGTCCGAGTTCGGATCGGTGCCCGACCCGGTGGAAGCCCACTTGATCCGTACGACCCGAAGCGTCGCTCCCTGGCTGGCTCGGTGCGCGACCAGGACGACGGCCATCGTGCACGGCGCGTGCGTCGGAGCCGGCACCGAGCTCCCAGCCTTCGCCAGCCAAGTGGTGGCCAGGCCCGATGCCACCTTTCAGCTACCCGAGGTTCCCATGGGGTTGATTCCCGGGGCGGGGGGCACCGTGAGCCTCCCCCGCCGCATCGGCCGGCAGCGCACGGCATTCCTGGCCATCACCGGTTCGGCCATCGACGCCACGACGGCGTTGGCTTGGAACCTGGTCGATCGCATCAAGTTGGCTCCCTAGCGGTGCTCGCCTGTTCGGGGCGGAGCCGCCTCGGAGCGGAGCCGGACCGTGGACATTTAGTAGGACGTGCAACTATTATGCAGAGATGAGCTCCCCCAGCGAGGCCCAGTCCTCCAGCCCGGCCGAGACGGCCGCGGACGGGGTCGACGGGAAGGCCTCCCTCCACCGTCCAACCCACCCGGTCCGGTTCGTCACCGCGGCCAGCCTGTTCGATGGGCACGATGCGGCCATCAACATCATGCGGCGGCTGCTTCAGGCCCAAGGAGCCGAGGTCGTCCACCTCGGCCACAATCGCTCGGTCGACGAGGTGGTGGCGGCGGCCATTGCTGAGGATGTCCAGGGGGTGGCCATCAGCTCTTACCAGGGCGGCCACATCGAGTACTTCAAGTACCTGGTCGACCGACTGCGAGCTGAAGGGCGGGGTGACATCGCCGTCTACGGCGGCGGTGGCGGGGTCATCGTGCCCTCCGAGATCGCCGAGCTCGAGGCATACGGGGTCCGTCGAATCTTCTCTCCCACCGACGGGCAGCGCCTGGGGCTCGAGCGGATGATCAACGTGCTCATCGAAGAGTGCGACCGGAACCTGGCCGCCGAACCGCCGGCCTCATTGGACCCGTTGTATGGCGGGCACACCGCGAGCCTGGCCCGGCTCATAACCGGTCTCGAAGCGGGCTCCGTCGGCGCCGACACACTCGACGAGATCGGCATCGCAGCCGAGCGGCGGCCGGTGCCGGTACTGGGTGTCACCGGAACGGGCGGATCGGGGAAGTCGTCGCTGACCGACGAGATCATCCGACGGTTCCGCCAGGACCAAGAGGACAAGCTCCGGATCGCCGTGCTGGCCGTCGACCCGACCCGGCGCCGAGGGGGCGGGGCCCTCCTCGGGGACCGCATACGGATGAATGCCATCGACTCCCCCCAGGTGTACTTCCGGTCGCTGGCCACCCGGGGATCGCAGTCCGAGATCCCTCCGCCCCTTCCTATGATCGTGGCCGCCTGCCGGGCCGCCGGCTTCGATCTGGTCATCGTGGAAACTCCCGGGATCGGTCAGGGAGATGCCGCCATCGTGGACATCGCCGACCTCTCGCTCTACGTGATGACACCGGAGTACGGGGCTGCCTCGCAGCTCGAGAAGATCGACATGCTCGATTTGGCCGATGCGGTGGCTATCAACAAGTTCGACCGCCGGGGAGCCGACGATGCCATGCGACAGGTGCGTCGGCAGTGGTCCCGCGATCACCGTCTCGCCCCTGGCGATGCCGAGCCGGTGTTCGGCACCATCGCCTCGCGCTTCAATGACGACGGCGTGACCGCCCTCTACCAGCATCTCCGAGACCGCCTGGCCAAAACGGGCCTGGGAACCAGTCCCGGATTGCTCCCGATCGTGGCCGAGCGGGCTTCGACGAAGGCTTCGGTCATCATCCCGGGGCCGAGACGGCGCTATCTGGCCGAGATAGCCGAGACCGTGCACGGCTACCACGCCACCACGACCGACCTGGCCGACCAAGCCCGCCGGGCCCAACAAATCGCCGCCGTGACGGCCATGGCCGAACATGAAGGGACGCTGGTCGGTGACCTGGGCACCCTGGCCGAACGGGTCGACGCAGCCCGCGACCCAGAAGGCCGCCGCCTCCTCGAGGAGTGGGACACCGTCCGCGCTGCGTTCACGCCCGCCGAGTCCGATAATTCCTCGTCGGCTTCGAGCAACAGCCAGCCCGCCCTGTGGCGGACATCGCTCTCGGGAAACCGCATTCCCCGGGTGGCGCTGCCCCGCGTCACCGAGCACGGCGAGCTGGTGCGCTGGCTCCGGTCCGAGCACCTGCCCGGTCACTTCCCTTTCACCGCCGGCGTGTTCCCCTTCAAGCGTGAGGGCGAGGACCCAGCCCGCATGTTCGCCGGCGAGGGCGACCCCTTCCGCACCAACCGACGGTTCCACCTCCTCGCCTCGGGGCTCCCGGCCACCCGGCTGTCGACGGCGTTCGACTCGGTCACCCTGTACGGATTCGACCCCGATGAGCGACCCGACATCTACGGGAAGGTCGGCACCTCGGGCGTGTCCATCGCCACCTTGGACGACATGAAGGTGCTCTTCGACGGGTTCGACCTGTGTGACCCAACCACCTCGGTGTCGATGACCATCAACGGTCCGGCCCCCACCATCTTGGCCATGTTCTTGTCGACGGCCATCGACCAGCGGCTCGAATCGTTCGAGTCAGAAAAGGGGTGCCCGGCCAGCACCGAGGAGCAGGCCGCCGTCGGTGCCGAGGTGCTGCACACGGTGCGCGGCACTGTCCAAGCCGACATCTTGAAGGAGGACCAGGGTCAGAACACGTGCATCTTCTCGACCGAGTTCTCCCTCGGGGTCATGGCCGACATGGCCGAATGGTTCATCGAGCACGAGGTGCGGAATTTCTACTCGGTGTCCATCTCGGGCTACCACATTGCCGAAGCCGGCGCGAACCCGGTCACCCAGCTCGCTTTCACCTTGGCCAATGCGTTCACGTATGTCGAGGCCTATCTGGCCCGGGGCATGGACGTCGACGACTTCGCACCGAACCTCTCGTTCTTCTTCTCCAACGGAATGGATCCCGAGTACACGGTGATCGGACGTGTCGCCCGACGGATCTGGGCCATCGCCATGCGTGACACCTACGGGGCCAATGCTCGATCTCAGAGGCTCAAGTACCACGTCCAGACGTCGGGACGATCACTCCACGCCCAAGAAATGGCGTTCAACGACATCCGGACCACGCTGCAAGCACTGTGCGCCATCTACGACAACGCCAACAGCTTGCACACCAATGCCTATGACGAGGCGGTGACCACACCAACCGGCGAGTCGGTCCGGCGGGCGTTGGCCATCCAGCTCATCATCAACAAGGAGTGGGGATTGGCGGCCAACGAGAACCCCCTTCAGGGAAGCTTCATCGTCGATGAGCTCACCGACCTGGTCGAAGAAGCCGTCCTGGTCGAGATGGACCGGATCAGCGAACGCGGTGGTGTGCTCGGGGCCATGGAGACGGGCTATCAGCGAGGCCGGATCCAAGACGACTCCATGCTCTACGAGCACCGCAAGCATGACGGCACGCTGCCCATCGTCGGCGTCAACACGTTCGTCGACCCCGATGCGAAACCGCCGACCGGTCCTCTAGAGCTGGCCCGCTCCACCGAAGAGGAGAAACAGCTTCAGATCACCCGCCTGCACGAGTTCCAACACCGCCACGCGGGTGATCGGGACGCAGCCCTCGACGCCCTCCGCCAGGTGGCGTTAGCGGGAGGCAACGTGTTCGGTGAGCTGATGTCCACCGTTCGTCATGCCACCCTGGGCGAGATCACCCACGCCCTGTTCGACGTGGGCGGCTCGTACCGACGGAACGTCTGACACCGACCGCCGAAATCCGTCGCCCGACGAGCGGATGCTTCGGCTCCACACCACTACGACGGGGTGAAGTCTCCGATGTTCACCCGGATCTTGCGGACGATCCGGAAGAGCTCCCGAAGGTCACGGTCGTCGAGCATCCCGAGACCGAGGGCGATCTCGTTGACGGCGCGGGTGGCTCGCTTAGCCAGCGCTCGTCCTTCGGGGGTCACCGTGGCCAAGGTGGTCCGCCCGTCAGTGGGATGGGGCAGCCGGTTCACCAGACCCTGGGCCTCCAGCCGGTCGATGATGTTGGTGACGCTGGTCGGGTGGATCATCAGCCGGTCGCCCATCTTGCCCAGAGGGAGGGACCCACGACGGCTGAAGGTGAGAAGGACCAGCCCCTCGTAGCGAGCGAAGGTGAGCCCGAACGGACGCAATGCCTCATCGACGGCGGCCAGGACCACTTGTTGGGCCCGCATGATCGACGTGGCCGCGGCCATGGCGTCACTTGCTTCGGCGTCCCACCGCTTCGCCCACTGGGAGCGAGCCTCATCGATGGGATCGAACTTGAGGGGACGGGCGCTCACCGACTGAAGGGTACCTGGAGGGCTCTACGGTTGGGCCTGGTCATCACTCGAGGGGGATCCCCACGATCGACGAGAGCTCCGCCAGCGCCACATCGGGGGCGGTGACCTTGATCGTCTGCATGCCCATGGCCCGGGCTGGTTTCAAGTTGATGCCCAAGTCGTCCAGATAGACGACTTCTGTTGGCGCCACGGCCAAGGCCTCACAGGCCATCTCGTAGAAGCGAGGATCGGGCTTGCGCACACCAAGCTTGGACGACTCGAGCACAATGTCGAACAAGGCGAGGATCTCGGCGATGTCGGGGCGCGCTGTGGCTTGATCGGCTTCCTGGTCCAACACGAAATTGTTGGTCAAACACGCGGTCTTGAACCGCTCCGAACAACGGCGCACCGCCTCGACCATGGCCGGGCGAACCTTGCCGGCGAGTCCCGCCATCACGGCGCGGGCGTCGACCCGGTACCCGGCGGTCAGTGCTTCGGCTTCGAAGAGGTCGCAGAACTCCGACATTCCGACATCGCCCCGCTCGAGCTGGGCCCACGCGTTGTCGTGGGGATTGGTCGAGTTGATGGTCCGAATGGTGCCCACCGGCAGCCCCTCGGCCAGCTCGTAGCCCTCGAAGGCATCGAACGGGCTGTCGGTAATGACACCTCCGAAGTCGAACATGACGGATCGGATCACAGTCGTACTCCACTTCCGGGATCGACAGGAAGGCTGGTGGTCGAGGAAGGCACCCTGGTCAACCCGCTTGCTGGCGAGCTCGCTCGAGCAGGGCGATCCGACGCTGCTCGATGAGGACGGGATCGATGCCGGCCCCGAGAAACGCTTCGGCCGTTCGGATCTCGTCGGCCAGTGCAGCCGATCCTCCACCCGAGAAACCGGCGTACTCGGCCACGAGCACCCGGGTGGCGGCCGGCTCGGCCGAGGCGATGTCGGCGGCCAGGGCCCGAGCCACGGTCAAGAGCTCATCGTGAGGGACCACCCGGTTGACCAATCCGACCCGACACGCCTCGTCGGCAGCCATGAAGTTGCCGGTCAGGCTCATCTCTCTGGCCACCCGAACGCCGACCGCCTGCGGCAGGAGGACTGACATCCCCCAGAACGGGACGAGGCCGACCCGGGTGTGCGTGTCGGCGAAGCGTGCCTGGTCGGACGCAACCAGGAAGTCACAGGCGAGGGCCAGCTCCAACCCACCGGTGACGGCCGCCCCGTTCACGGCACCGATCAGCGGCTTGGCCAACTGCGGCCAGGGCCGTCCGTCTCCTGGGCGAATGTTCGCCCCCGAGGCGGCCATCTCTTTGAGGTCCAACCCGGCACAGAAGGCCCGTCCTGCTCCGGTCAGTACGAGGACGTCCACATCGGCGCGGGCATCGAGCCCGGCCATGTGGGCCGCCAGCTGCGTGAGCATGTCTGAGCTCAGGGCGTTTCGGGCCTCGGGACGGTTGAGGGTGATCAGGGCGATGCCATCGGCTACATCCACCAATACCAGGTCAGACACTCGATTCCTCGTTTCGCCTCGGACCTCGCCCTCGGAGGTGGCCGGTCCGTCTGGTGGGCATCGTAATGTCCTGGTGGCCACTGGCACCCCTCTGTGCAGGACCGAACCAACGCACTCGGGCCGGGCCCCAAGCTGGCGGGATCGCATCTCCGTTCGGGGGTCGTTTAGGGTTCCAGGGCGCGATCGATTGAACAGAGGAATTCCAGACAGTGAATCTCATGATGTTGCTCGATATGGCCATGTCCGGCCACCCCGCCCGTGTGGCCATCGGCAGCGGCGACGATGGGCTCAGCTACGAGGAGCTCTACCGGCGGGCCGGCATCGCTGCGGCCAGGATCCGACGGGACGGCGTCGCCCACGTTGCCTACGTCGGCACCAACTCGCCCGCCTTCGCCGTCGCCGTGTTCGCCAGCTCCTGGGCCGGCGTCCCGGTGCTGCCCATCAACTACCGGCTGGGCCATGAACAGGTGACCGGACTGCTCGACCAGCATGAGGACGTCTTGGTCATCGCAGACGAGCTGGCCAAGGCCAGCCTGGCAGGCGTCAACCATCCGGTGATCGACCGCGACGACTGGATGGCATCGACGGCAATCGGTCCGGTCTGCGAGGAGTGGCCGAACGACCCAGAGGGGATCGCCGTCCTCCTCTACACGAGCGGCACGACTTCGGCTCCCAAAGCGGCCATCTTGCGACACCGCCACCTCCTCTCGTACGTCTTTTCCTCGGTCGATTTCGGTGGGGCCGACGAGACCGATGCCGTGGCCGTGACCGTCCCGCCCTACCACGTGGCCGGTGTGGCCAATCTGGTCAGCAACCTCTACGCCGGTCGTCGGCTCGTCTACCTCGATGCCTTCAGCCCCGAGGTGTGGCTCGACACCGTCCGCACCGAGAAGGTGACCCACGCCATGGTGGTGCCCACCATGCTGGCGCGGATTGTCGAGTCCCTGGCCGGCCAGGACGACGCCGGCGTGTCCACCCTGCAAACGCTCTCCTATGGGGGATCCCGGATCGCGCCGACGATCGTGGCCCGCGCCCTCGAGCTCTTTCCGACCACTGACTTCGTCAATGCCTACGGCCTGACCGAGACCAGCTCGACCATCGCCCTCCTCGGTCCCGAGGACCACCGGTCGGCCATCGAGAGCGACGATGCAGATGTCCGCGCCCGCCTGGGTTCGGCCGGCCGCCTCATTCCCGGCATCGAGGCCGAGGTGCGAGGGGCCGATGGCTCCCTGCTTCCTGTCGGCCAAGCCGGCGACCTCTGGCTCCGAGGTGAGCAGGTGTCGGGGGAGTATCTCTCGACCAAGTCGCCGCTGGATGACCAGGGTTGGTTCCCCACACGCGACCGCGCCTACTTCGACACCGAGGGCTATCTGTTCATCGAGGGACGAACCGACGACACGATCATCCGCGGTGGCGAGAACATCGCCCCCGCCGAGATCGAAGAGGTCTTGGTCCAACACCCAGCCGTGGCCGACGTTGCCGTCGTCGGCGTGCCCGACGAGGAGTGGGGCCAACGGATCGCTGCGGTCATCGTGCCGGTTGCGGGCGAATTGATCGACGGCGACGAGCTGCGCGCCTTCGTCCGCAAGCAGTTGCGAACCTCGAAGACACCCGACCAGATCGTCGTGTGGGAAGAGCTTCCGTACACGGACACAGGCAAGCTTGTCCGCCGGAACGTTGCCGCCGCGCTCGATGGCGGCGAGGACTGATCCCGCCGCGGGCCCTTGGCATTGGCCGAGCCAAGGCGGTTAGGGCCGGACCAAGGGAGCACACAGGGCGACGAGCGCAACGGTTATCAACTCGTCGCGCGCATGGCCTACCGCCGACAGGTAGCCGATCCGCACCACCGGCCGGTAGAGGATGGCAATGGCCGCGGTGGCCCGGAGCTCGTCCGACTCGCATGGAGCGGCGGCCATGGTCAGGCGGACCAATCGTTCGGCCTGGTCGGCAACACGTGGCGCCACCAATGGATGCCGTGCGATCCCTGCGTCGAGGATGACCAGCTGGGCGACGTCGCGCAACTCGATCATCAGATCGAAGAAGCGCTCGAGGACGGTGGCGGCCGAGAGGGTCTCACCCGATTCGATCGCTCGTTCGCCTGAGCCGATCAACTCGTCCAAGCCGTCCAGATACGGGGCGATCAGGTCGGCCATGAGGTCGTCCTTCGCCGGGAAGTAGTAGTAGAGCCCCGCCATGGTGATGCCGACGGACTTGGCAATGTCACGAAGGGACCCACCCGAGTAGCTCCGCTCCAAGAAGTGGGCGAGCGCAGCGCTCCGGATCTGGTCTCGCTTGTTGACCTGCTCGGGTGCGGTCAGTTTCTCGGTCTCGGCCATCGAAGCCATCGTACTTACCTGTCGACCGCTTGTAATTCCACTCAGCCTCGGTCACACTAGTTACTGAGCGGTCGACAGGTCAGTACCGAAGGAAAGAGACTGAGGGTCGATCGCGTTGAGCCGGCGGCCCTACGAGGAGGACATGACGTGCGGGTAATCCGCTTCATCCACGACCACCGGTCGCAACAGACGGACCGGACCATCGATTCGGCCGATCCACCCTTGGGGAGGCGGCGGCCGTGGATCCCCCGTGTCCTGGCCGTGGTCGCCCTCGCCGGGCTGTCTGCCCCGGCCGTGGTCGGCCTAGCCGCTCCGGCCGCAACGGCGGCGACCAGCGGTTCGCTGACTGCGACCTTCGTGAAGACCTCCGACTGGGGAACCGGCTATGTCGCCAACTTCAACATTGTCAACGGCGGCGCGCCTACCACTGGTTGGACGTTGCAGTTTCAGCTGCCGGGCAATCATACCGTCACGAGCTCGTGGAGCTGCGGCCTCACCAAG
>JAUTXB010000094.1 GCA_030838245.1 Acidimicrobiaceae bacterium | reverse complement strand
CGTCATCGGGGACTTCATCGTGCGCCTGACAAAATCCATCCTGGCCCTCAAGAAGAACCCGGCCTTGGCGGCACAGACCTACGCCAGTACGTATGGCATCAACCTGGCCGCGGCCAAGGCCGCCGTGGCCCATGCCCAGTCGGTCCCGGTGCCGATCACCCCGTCGATCATCCGCTACCAGCAGACCGAGGCGAACGCCTTCACGTCGCTCGGCCTCATCCCATCCAAGGTGAACGCCGCGGCCGCCTTCGACACGCGGTACAACAAGTCAGTCAGCGCCCTGTTGCCGGCGTCGGGGGGCTAGGGGGTGCACAGCCTGGCCACCGAGGCCCGCGTCGACGAAGTCACCACCGTTCCCGCCGCGGCCGCGCCCCCGACGCCGGCCGGGCTCGTCCATCCGGCGACGGTGGCGGCGCCGGATGGAAACCGTCGGTGGGGGCTCGCCCTCCGGGTTCTCGGGCCGTTGGGGGCGCTCGGCATCTGGTGGCTGCTGACCGGTACCGGGATCGTGCAACCGACGGCGCTGGCATCGCCGCTGGTGACGGCCAAGGCCTTCTGGCACCTGCTCACCACTCAAAACCTTCTGGGTGATATCGGGGTGTCCCTGGCCCGAGCGGGCGGCGGCTTGGCCATCGGCGCCGGGCTGGGGTTCCTGCTCGGGATCTTCGTCGGGCTCTTCCGTCTGGGCGAGGAACTGCTCGACTCATCCCTGCAGATGTTCCGGACCATTCCGTTCCCGGCCGTCATCTTCATCTTCATCATCTGGTTCGGCATCGGCGAGGAGGCCAAGGTCCTCCTCATCGCTCTGGCCACCATGTTCCCCATGTACCTCAACACGGCAAATGGCGTGCGCAACGTGGACCGCAAGGTGGTGGAGGCGGCCCGTACGTTCGGGCTCCGAGGCCGCCACTTGGTCGGCCAGGTGGTGGTGCCCCTGGCCCTCCCCTCCATCCTCACCGGGCTGCGCTACTCCACGGGGATCTCGGTCATCGCCCTCGTCTTCGCCGAGTCGGTGAACGCCAACCTGGGCATCGGTGCGCTGGCCAACCAAGCGGCCAGCTTCAACCAGGTACCCGTCCTCATGGTCTGCATCCTGGTCTACGCCGTCCTCGGCATCGGCGCCGATCTCATCGTCCGGCTGATCGAGCGGCTGGCCATGCCCTGGCGTCGCCAGGTGTCGGTGCGATGACCGTCGACATCGACCGGGTCGGGACCGCTCCGTCGGATCACCGCGGACGCGATGCGGCCGTCGTGGTGCGAGACGTCGACAAGTCGTTCGGGGACCGTCCGGTCCTCAGCCAACTCAGCCTCGAGGTGGCCGAGGGCGAGTTTGTCGCCCTCCTCGGCGCCTCGGGCAGTGGGAAGACGACGCTGCTGCGGGTCCTGCTCGGTCTGGAGACCGTGGACAGCGGCGACGTCTGGGTCCCACCCGTCCGTACCACCGTCTTCCAGGAGCCGCGCCTGATCGCCTCCAAGTCCGTGTGGCGCAACGTCGTCGTCGGTCAGCACAGGGGCGCGTTCGCTCGGAAGGCGGCCCGGGCCGCACTCGAAGAGGTGGGCCTGACCCACCACGCCGACGCGTGGCCAGGCACCCTGTCGGGAGGGGAGGCCCAGCGGGTCGCCCTGGCCCGCGCCCTGGTCCGCCAGCCCCAGCTGTTGTTGCTCGACGAGCCCTTTGCCGCTCTGGATGCACTGACCCGGCTCAAGATGCAGGCCTTGGTGGGCGAGCTGTGTGCCCGGCACCAGCCCGGCGTGCTGCTCGTCACCCATGACGTCGAAGAGGCCGTGCTCCTGGCTGATCGGGTCTTCGTCCTGAAGGGCGGGAGCATCTCGTTGGACGTAAGTGTCGACCTCGACCGACCCCGGCGGGTAGGAGGTCCCGCCTTCGACCGGCTGCGTGACCGCCTGCTGGCCGAGCTGGGGGTGTTCGGTCCCGGCGATCAGCCCAAAGCGTCGGCGACCGACGCGGCGAACCGCTCCGGGGCCTCGACCATCGGGTAGTGCCCCACGCCGTCCAGGATTTCCAGTCCTGCGTCGGGGCGGGCCTCGTGCAGGCGGGTGGCCATAGCCACCAGAGCGATGGGGTCGTCAGCACCCCACAGGATCGAGAGGGCCGACGGGTGCGACTCGATGGCGCCGGTATACCGGGACTCGTGGGCCCGGCGCTCCTCGATGTAGCGGATGAGGCGGGGCAGCAGCAGGTGACCGTCGTTCCGGCCGATCATCGCCGACATCGCCGCCAGCTCCTCGTCGGGCACCGAGGACTTGGGGCTGAAGGTGGCGGCGAGCGATGCCTCGAGGGAGCGCCGGTCGAGCGCGGCTCCCTCGGGCAACCGCTCGTCGGGCAGGCTCAACCGGACCTCCTGTCCGGCGCTCAGGTGGGCCATCTGGATGTAGATGCTGCCGTTGGTCACCAGCCGACGGGTGACCTCGACCGGCCAGCGACCCTCGAGCTGTCGGGCCAGGAGCTCGCCCCCGACGGTGTCGCCCATGTCGTGAGTGAGCAGGGCCAGCCGGTTGATGCCCAGCTCCTGGGTGTAGCCCATGACCACATCGGCCTGGAGGTCCATGGTGTAGGCCCGGTCGGGCTTGGACGACAGGCCGTAGCCCACCATGTCGATGAGCAAGACCCGGCGGTGCTCGGCCAGCGAGTCGAGGACCAGGTGGAAGTCGAACGACGAGCTGGGGAACCCGTGCAGGACCAACAGGGGCTCCAGCGACTCCCCGGACCGGGCCGGAACCTCCAGGGCGAAGATCTCGTGGCCGGCCAGCTGCCGCCGCCGGCCCCGTTCCTCCCAACGGGCCCCAGCGGTCAATGCGGTCACGACAACAGTCGGTCGGCGAAGAAGGTGAGCACCGTGTCGAGCGCATCCCGGGTGGGCGTGCCCGGCCGGTCGTCCAGGTCACCGGTCAGAACCGAGTGGGCCCTGGCTTTGTGCCCGTAGGGGTTGCCCGGTGATGAGTCGAGCTCGATGGCGATGAACCGTTCGCCCAATGCCTCCCGCAGGCGGTCGAACCGTTCGGAGGGGCTGAACGTGTCCCCGCTGAACCGCAACCCAAGAACACAGGTGCCCGCCGCCGCCCGCTCCTGGACGCGCTTCAGATCGCTCCCCGAGATGCCCAGGTCCCGCTTGCGGGCCGCCGAGACCCCGAAGGGCAGCGACGGCTGGCTGAGCACCGGGGCCACCACCGTGTCATCGACCATCATGCCCAGAGCGAAGCCGCCGGTGAAGCACATGCCCACCACCCCGACTCCGGGGCCACCACACTGCTGGTGCTCGTGGGCGGCCAGGGCCCGTAACCAGCTGATCACCGGGCTGGTCTGCCCCAGGGCCAGGACCGTGAATTCGCGCGAGATGCACGTCCGGGCCATCGAGCCCATGACGTACCCGGCCGACACGGGCCGTCCCGGGGTGCCGAAGAGGTGGGGCATGACCGCCGTGCAGCCGATGGCCGCCGCCTTCCGGGCGAAATCGGCCACCTCCGGGGTGATCCCCGGCATCTCGCTGATGACCACGATCGCCGGCCCCGAACCGGCCCGGTAGACGTCCTTGGTGTGACCCTCGGCGGTGAAGCTGGCGCGGGTGAAACCGTCAAGCTCTACGGGCATGCCTCCACGGTAGATGAGGCTGCGCTCAGACGAAGGACAGAACCACCCGGACGGCTCGATGGTCCGACCCCAGGTCGGGGGCGACCACGCCCTCGATGGTGGACACCGGCCCCGTCACCAGCACATGGTCGAGCTGGCTGTGGGGTTGGTCGGCCGGCCAGGTCCGGCCCCGCACAGCGCGACGCCACCCGGGGAAGGCGGCCGAGACCGGCGGTCCCCACAGGTTCATGTCCCCGGCCAGCACCGCCGGTTGGGTGGGCGGAGGAAGGAGCTTGCGAAGCCGCAGGTACTGGAGTGGGGAGCCCTGGGTGAGATGGGACATATGGGTTCCGATGACAGCCAGCGGCCGGCCGTCGATCTCGAGGTCGCAGCGGATGGCCACCCGCTGGGCGTAGTCGCCGCGGAGCTTCCCGAGGGGCAAAAGGGTGGTGGCGAGCACCGGCACCCGCGCCAGGACCGCCACCCCCCAACGGCCGGTGCGGTAGGGACGGTCCTGGTGGGCGCGCCGAGCGCCACGCGTGTCCTCGCCCTCGAAGAGCAGCGGCCCGTAGACCCGGCCCAGCTTGGAGCCCACCCGGGGGGCCAGGGCGTCGATGGGGGCGTGGAGCTTGGTGCGGGCCATGGGCTGCTCGGTCAGCCGGTAGCCCAGGCGGTCGGCCACCCGGGCCGCGGTGCTCTCGTCCTCGCCGTCGGACTGCCAGGACTCCTGGATCACCAGGATGTCGGCGTCCAGTGAGGCGCAGGCTGCCACCACGTCGAAGGCATGGCCCCGCGTGTCGACGCCCGAGTGCACGTTGAAGCTGGCCAGGGACATCTCGGGCATTCTTGAGTATTGCAGCGTGGGCCAGGGCCGAGGCGTCGTTCTCTACACTCCTGATGTGAGATGGGGGCCGACGCCATGAAGATCGACACGATGCTGTCCGGCCTCGACGGGGTAGGCGAACAGGCTCGTCGGCTGGAGGAGCTGGGCGTCGACGGTGCCTTCACCTTCGAGGGGCCCCACGACGTGTTCACGCCCCTGGTGCTGGCGGCCACGGCCACCTCGTCGCTCGAGCTGCTCACCAACGTGGCCATCGCCTTCCCCCGCAACCCGATCCAGCTGGCCCATCAGGCCTACGACCTCCAGACCGTCTCGGAGGGGCGGTTCACCTTGGGCCTCGGCACCCAGGTTCGGGCCCAGATCGAGCGACGGTACGGCAGCCAGTTCGAGCGGCCCATCGCTCGGATGCGCGAGCTGGTGGGTGCCCTCCGGGCCATCTTCGCCAGTTGGGAGACCGGTGAGCGCCTGGACGTCCGGGGCCAGTTCTATACGCACACCCTCATGCCGCCGACGTTCAACCCGGGCCCCAACCCGTTCGGGGCGCCGCCCATTTTCCTCGGTGCTCTGGGGCCCCAGATGGTGCGGCTGACTGCCGAGATCGCCGACGGTCTGCTGGTGATGCCGTTCAACACCGAGCGGCATTTCCGTGAGCGGACGTTGCCGGCGGTGGCCGAGGGCCTCCGCCGCGCCGGGCGGGACCGAACCGAGCTCACGGTGACGGCCGAGGTCATCGTGGCCTGCGGCCGCGACGAAAGAGAGCTGACCGCGGCCGTGACCGGCGCCCGGGGGCTCCTGTCGTTCTATGCCTCGACGCCGGCCTACCGTCCGGTCCTCGAAATCGAGGGCTGGGAAGCCATCCAACCCGAGCTCAACGCCATGTCCAAGAGCGGACGCTGGGCCGAGATGCCCGGCTTGCTTGACGATGCCATGGTGTCGACCCTGGCCGTCGTCGGTTCGCCCGCCGAGGTGGCCGCCCAGGTTCGACAGCGCTACGGGGACCAGGTGGAGCGGATCGCCTTCTACACGCCCTACGCCATCGTCCCCGAGACGTTGGGTGAGCTGATCGACGCACTCCGGGACGGCGCCCAGGTGACATCGGCATAGGCGCCGCAGGCCCGGAACAATTTCACCCAAGGGTCAGCAAGTCGCCACATAGTTCTTACCAATGGTTCACCGACCCATCAGCCTTCTGTAACCGAACGTCTACCTCTGGTCGTTACCGTCCATGTGGGCTCATCGAGTCCCTGCAAAGGAGCGGGCAGCGCACGCACGCGATCCGCATAACGGAAGGGGCGGCAATTATGAAGGTGAAGCGGATGACAGTGGGCGCGGCTGCGCTCTGCGGAATCTCGTTCGTGGGCATGGGGGGCGTCAGTGCTGCGGCACCGTCCGGGACTCCCACCAAGGCCATTCCCCACTACCAGCACATCGTCGAGATCATGATGGAGAACACCAGCTACGGGACCATCATCGGGAATGCCAACGCCCCGCAGATCAACGCATTGGCGAGCCACTATGGCTTGGCCACCAACTACTTCGGGGTAACCCATCCGAGCGAACCGAACTACGTGGCCAACATCGCCGGTGACTACTTCGGGGTACAGGACGACAACCAGTTCTACTGCACCCCGGCCCTGTCCAGTACCGACCCGAATTGCGGCGGCACCACCGTCAACCACACGGTCAGTGCGCCGAACCTTGCCGACCAACTCACTGCCGCGGGCATGACGTGGAAGGGATACTTCCAGAGCCTTCCTCCGACTCCGGCACCCGGGACCCTGGTCACAAGTGGCCCAAGTGCCAACGGGCCCTATACGTTCAAGTACCCGAGCAGCGCCAATGCCCTATACGCCTCCAAGCACAATCCGTTCCTGAATTTCACCGGAACGCAGGGAGCGGTCGCCAACATGGTCCCCGACACCCAGCTCGTGACCGATCTGGCCAACCACACGCTGCCGAACTTCAGCCTGGTCGTCCCGGACCAGTGCCACGACATGCACGGCACGGGTACCTGCACGGACACCAACTCGCTGATATCGGCCGGTGACACCTACGTGGCGAATACCGTGTCCGCCATCACCTCGTCGAAGGAGTGGGCCCGAGGCCGGAACGCGATCGTCGTCACCTGGGACGAGGACGACTTCTCCGACCAGGGTCTCCCCGGCACCGGCTGCTGCGGAGCCGACCCGGGAGGCGGACACGTGGTGACCATCGTGATAACGAACAAGGGCACGTCCCCGGTCACCGACGGCACCGCGTACAACCACTACTCCCTCCTCGGGTCCTATGAGGCGGCCTTCGGCTTGGCCCCGCTAGCCCACGCTGGCGATGCCGTCGTGCCTGAGATGACACCGCTCTTCCATCCCTGAGCACACCTGGCGGAGTCGACGACAGCTGGTCTGTCGTCCCGCCGAGACCTGCGTAACCGTCGACTCGACGTCGTCACATCCCCGGAGGTGACGCCGGCCTAGCCGGGGAGGCAGGATGGCTTCATGAGCGACAGTGAGTACAAGTACGACGAGTTCGGGTTGTTCGGCGAGAACGCGGCCGAGGCCGGTCTGGACTGGTCGGGTCCACCCACCGTGGTCCGTCGAGCGGTCGAGGTGGGCCCCGGCCGCCAGGTCAGCGCCCTCGTGTGGACGGACACCCCGGCCGAGATGGTCCTGGTCCACGGCGGGGGCCAGAACGCCCACACGTGGGACACGGTGGCGTTGGCCCTGGGGCGTCCGCTGGTGGCTGTGGACCTACCCGGGCACGGCCACTCCGACTGGCCCGGCGACAACCGGGCGTTGGATC
>JAUTXB010000070.1 GCA_030838245.1 Acidimicrobiaceae bacterium | reverse complement strand
CCCTGAAAGAAGCGATCGACTCCCTGGTCGACGCCGGCCCGTTGGTCCCCGCCGATGCCGAGTCGATCGTGGACCTCTTTCGCCAGTTCAACCGGCTGGAGGCCGTCCTCAGCGAGGCCACGGCCGCCTTTGACGCCTCGCAGGACTGGGCCCTCGACGGAGCCAAAACCTCGAGCGCCTGGCTGACTCGTCGGTGCCGGATGCCAACCAGCCACGCCCGACGGGTGGTACGCCGGGGCCGAGAGCTCCGCTATCTGCCCGAGTTCGCCCGGGCCTGGTCCAAAGGCGATGTCACCTCGGCCCACATCGACACCATGGCCGCCGCCCACAACAAGGCGACCG
Source organism: Acidimicrobiaceae bacterium (assembly GCA_030838245.1). Next base: position 3,232 of record JAUTXB010000070.1, on the reverse strand, counting down.
AAGAGGTACTGGACCGAGACGAGAAGGTCCTCTGTGACCAGGCCACCACGCTGGACTTCGCCCGCTTCGCCACGGCCATCGACTACTGGAGACTCTATGCCGACCCCGACGGGGCCGAAGACCGAGACGAGAAGCGCCGGGCCAGCCGAGACGTGTATTTGGAGCAGAGCTTCAACGACATGTGGCTCGGGCAGATGACTTTGGATCCCCTGTCGGGGGCCGCCGTCTCCGACGAGCTCTCCCGGTTGGAGAACGAGCTGTTCGAAGCCGACTGGGCCAAAGCCAAAGAGGAACTGGGCCGAGAGCCCACCCTGGCCGACTTGTCCCGGACCTCGGGCCAGCGCCGCTGTGATGCCCTGGTCGAGATGGCCAAACGATCGAGGACGGCCCCGGCCAACGGCCGTCGCCCGGCCCCGCTGCTCACCGTGCTGGTCGGCTACGAAACACTGCACGGCCCGATCTGCGAGCTGGCCAACGGCACCGTGCTCTCCCCGGGAGCCCTGTTGCCCCTCTTGGATGAGGCCCTCATCGAGCGGGCTGTGTTCGCTCCCGACAACCGGGTCGAGGTCAGCGAGACGGCCCGGTTGTTCACCGGGGCGACCCGCAGGGCCATCGAGCTCAGGGACCGAGAGTGCACCCATCCCTACTGTGACGGGTCAAGGCCCTGCCAGGTCGACCACATCATTCCCTACCCAGATGGTGGTCCCACCAACCAGGAAAACGGCAGGCTGTTGTGCGGCTTTCACAATCGGCTGAGGAACCAGCGGCCGCCGCCACCGTCGTAGGACACGACTCGACGGACGCGAAAGCTGACACGGCATCTGAGCAGTCAATCGTCGTTCCGGCGCGGCTCCGTTACAACTACAACGGGCGTTCATCAGTCGACTAGTGGATTCATCCAACCCGGCGATATCGACGTAACACCGCGAGCCACGCTGGACCCGACGTAGTTCCGCTGGGCCTCGATGGTGCCCGCCCCGATGCACAGGCCGCGGATGTCGCGATAGGTCCGTTCCACCGGGTACTCGCGGCTGTAGCCGTACCCACCGTGCAGCTGGATGGCCTCGTCGCATACGAACTTCGCCGCCAGGTTGGCCGCCGTCTTGGCCATCGCCGTTTCCAACGCCGGAGGCGTACCGCCGGGACCGGCCAATCGCACGGCCCGAGCCAGGAGGAGCCGGGCCCCCTCGAGGGCGATGGCCATGTCGGCCAGCTTCCACTGGAGCCCCTGCAGCGAGGCGATGGGCTTGCCCGCGATCACCCGGTCGTTCACGTAGCGGGTGGCGTGCTCCAACGCACCCTGGGCCGCACCGACGCACATCGCCGCGTTACCGCACCGCTCGTGGTTGAGGTGCGAGAGCAGTACCTTGAACGCATCGGTGGAGGACGGGTCACCGGCCAAGAGCACGTCGTCCTTGCCCACGGCCACCCCGTCGAACGCGATCTCGGATTCGGTGGCCGCATGGATCCCCATCGAACGGTGCTTGCCGGCCAGGGAGACGCCGTCCTTGTCCATGGGGACGATGACCGCCCCGATGCCCTTGGCCCCGTCCCCACCGGGCCAGCGGCACCACACCAGGACACCAGCGGCGGCATGGCCGAGGGTGGAGAAGTTCTTGTACCCGTTGAGGCGCCACCGACCAGGACCATCCTCGGTCAGCGACGTGCGCATCGACTGGACGGCCGACCCCGCGTCGGGCTCGGTGATGCCGATACTCACGATGGCCTGGCCGTCGGCGACGGCCGGCAGCCACCGATCCTTGAGGGCAGCGCCACCGAGGTGCTCGATGCCGCGGGCCGGACCGTTGAAGGCCAGCTGGCAGCAGATGGCCGTGGAGACGTCGTGGCGGGCCACCTCCTCGAGCACGATGGAGGCCTCGACGTCGCCATACCCGAGTCCGCCCCACTGCTCCCCGATGGTCACCCGGAACAGGTCGGCCGCGGCCAGGGCCTTGATGGCCTCGGTGGGCACCTCGCCCGTCTCGTCCCCGTGGGCCGCCCGGGGCCCGACCTCTCGCGCCGCCACCTCGCGAGCCAATATGCGCAGAGCGGTCTGGTCCTCATCCTCGGCCATCGGGTCGACCCCGTGGGCACCGGCCATCAGTCACGCCTTTCGACAGATCACCCAACGGGCGAAAACGACTGTTTGGCCAATAGTATCGTCAGGATGCCCGGATTGGCCGGGGCCAGTTCTGATCGGAGGGGCAGATGTTGCTGCAAGGACGCGTCGCGGTGGTGACGGGTGCAGGTCGGGGCATCGGGCGCGAGTTCGCCCTGGCGCTCGCCCATGATGGCGCCGCCGTGGTGGTCAACGACATCGGCGTCGGACTGCGGGGCGACGAGACCGGAGAAAACCCGGCGGCCGATGTGTGCGCCGAGATCGAGGCCGCGGGCGGACGCGCCGTTCCCGCCTACGACTCGGTGTCCGACTACGAGGCGGCGGGTCGGATCATCCAGACGGCAATCGACAACTTCGGCCAGATCGACATCCTCGTCAACAACGCCGGCATCGTCCGCGACCGCAGCCTGGCCAAGATGGGGCCCGACGACTTCGACGCCGTGATCGCCACCCACTTGAAAGGGACGTTCAACTGCACCCAGCACGCCGTCGGCCCCATGAAGGAAGCCGGTTACGGGCGCATCATCAACATCACCTCGTCGGCCGGGCTGCGGGGAAACTTCGGCCAGACCAATTACGCCGCAGCCAAGGCGGGGGTCATGGGGATGACGTTCGTGTGGGCACTGGAGCTCGGACGCTCGGGCATCACCGCCAACGCCATGGCGCCGGCCGGCGCAACCCGGATGACCGCCAACCTCTACGGAGAGGGCGAGGAACCGCCGGCCACCTTGGACCCGTCCCTCAATACCCCAATCGTCGTCTATCTGGCCTCGGAGCGAGCGGGTGCGGTGAACGGGCAGCTGTTCGGGCGCTCCGACTGGGCCTTCACCCTCTTCCAGCATCCCAAGCAGATCGCCTGGATGAGCCGGGAGGGCGGCTGGGATGCCGAGTCCGTGGCCGACGAGTTCGACGCCATGCTCGGTCAACACCTGCAGCCCGTGGGCATGGTTATGCCCGGCGGCCTCAGCCAGGACTCGGCCCGGTCGTAATCGCGAAAGGGGGCGCGGCCCTCGGGCCGGTTCTTCCCTCATGCCGGGCCCAGATCGGTCGGTTCGAATTCCTGGTGCCGGAATCGGGAATCCGGTACCGGGCAGGCTAGTGGAAGAATAGAGC
>JAUTXB010000034.1 GCA_030838245.1 Acidimicrobiaceae bacterium | reverse complement strand
TGGCCTCACGCTCAACATGGACACGGTGTGGGCCACGGTGGCCGCCGGCGTGGTGACCCTGGTCCTTGGCCTAGTGATGCGGGCTCGGGTGACAGCAGGGGTCCCCGGCAAGATGCAGCTGGTGTGGGAGTTGGGTGTCACCACGGTGAAGAAGCAGGTGGAGTCGAACATCGGCCCTCGGGGAGCCCGCATCGTCCCGTTGGCCATCACTCTCTTCGTGTTCATCCTCGTGTCCAACGTGTTCGCTGTCGTCGGTCTCGGGAGTACGGTCGAGTGGCTGCCGGCTCCGACCGCCGACATCAACCTGCCCCTGGCTATGGCCGTCTTCGTCATCATCCTGGTGCACATCGCCTCGATCCGTTCCCGCGGGATCGGGGGCTACGTCAAGCACTACCTCACGCAGCCATTCCCCCTCATCCTGATGCCCTTCAACCTCTTCATCAACCTGGTCGAGGAGATAGCCAAGCCGCTCACCTTGGCCCTTCGACTCTTCGGCAACCTGCTCTCGAGTGCGCTGATGCTGTCGCTGCTGGCCTTCCTGGTGGCCTGGAAGCTCGGCGCCATCCCGGTCGGGGGGATCCTGTTCTTGGTGTTCGACCCGGTCTGGAAGCTGTTCGACTTGGTCATCGGGGCCATCCAGGCGTTCATCTTCGCCCTGCTCACCATCCTCTATTTCGATACCGCCATGAGCGACGTCCACTAGGCCACCGGCCAGGCGTTACCGTTCCGAACACAGTCCTTCAAACAAACCCACACAAAAGGAGAAGCACCAATGGCAAATCCCACAATGGCGGAGGCCGTGAAACTGGCCGGCGCCATGGTTGGCGGCGGCTTGGCACTGGGAGGCGGCGCCGTGGGCGCCGCCATCGGTGACGGCCTGGCCGGTAGCCAGACGATTGCCGGTGTGGCTCGTCAGCCCGAGGCGCAGGGACGACTGTTCACCATCATGTTCCTCACTGTGGGTCTGGTCGAGGCGATGTACTTCATCAACCTGGCCTTCACCGCACTCTTCGTCTTCTCGCTGTACAAGAAGTAGGCCGGTGCACGAGGCAGGCCGGCGCTGTGCCGGACAGGCGACCGCCCGGGGCGGTCGCCTGCACGCGACGGCAACGACCGAATGACGAAGCGAGGCTGACAGAAGATGCCCATAGCGCAAACCAGTAACTTCCTCGTCCCCAACGGGACCTTCATTTTTGAGCTGATCGCGTTCGTCATCGTGCTCGGTGTCATCGGATGGAAGGTGCTGCCCCCGCTCAACAAGATGCTGACCCAGCGCCAGGACCAGATCCGGGGCGAGCTGGAGGCTGCCGACCAAGCCAAGACGGACGCCGAGCAGGCCGACGCCGAGCGTCGTCGTGAGCTCGAGGAAGCTCGCCAAAAGGCCCGCGAGATCGTGGCCCAGGCCAACCACACCGCCGACCAGGTCACCGCCGCTCGGCAGGCCCAGGCCCAGGCCGAGTACGAGCGCATCGTGAACTCGGCCGACGCTGAGGTGACCGTGGCCCGCCAGGCCGCGGTCGAGCAGATCACCGCTCGTGTGGGCGAGATCGTCATCGCTGCCGCTGAACGGGTGATCGGCCGGGAGATCCAGGCTTCGGACCACCAGGACCTGATCGACGAGGCCATCGCCGCCGTGTCCGCCGAAGCCGCCGATACCGGTGCGGCTACCGGGAGTGGCGGGTGAACCCTGCCCTTCAGGGCTACCTGGCCGCAGTGAGCGAGACGCTCGCCGACGCAGGCGCGTTGGCCGATGCCGCCGCCGACTTGCGGGCGGTGGAGTCGTTGGTGGACGGCAGCAACGAGTTGAGCCTGGCCCTGAACGACGCCGCCCTGTCGGTTGCGGCCCGCCGCGCCGTGCTCGACGACCTCTTGGACGGCAAGGTCCGGCCCGAGGTGCGCAAACTGGTGGCCAAGGCGGTCACCGTGGTGCCGGCCTCCGAGCTGATCGCCTCGTTCCACTGGCTGGCTTCGGAGACGAAGTCGCTGTCCGAGCGGCCGGCCGACGAGCGGGATGGCTCGACCGCCGAAATGGTGCTCGGACGCCTGGCCTCACGCAACCGAGTGACCGGGTATGCCGCCGGTGTCTTCGAGACCCTCACGACCCAAGAGATCGAAGAGGTCGAGGACCAGCTCTTCCGCTTCACCCGCACCGTCGAATCGAACCGTGGGCTCCGAGGTGCGCTGGGCGATCGGGACATCCCGGTCTCGGTCCGCCAGGGGGTCATCGCCGACCTGATCGGCGAGCAGGCCTTGCCGGCCACCCAGCGCCTGGCCGCCTACGCCGTCCGGGGCGGTCGGGCCCGTGACATCGTCGGTACCCTGGATGCTGTCGTGGTCGAAGCGGCGCGAGCACGGGGTTGGCGGGTCGCCCGGGTCAGCTCGGCCGAGGACGTTGTCGAACTCCAGCGGCAGGGGTTGGGCGACGCGCTGGCCCACCTGACCGGCTCGCCCGTCGAGCTCCAGGTAACGATCGACCCGGCATTGCTGGGCGGCGTCGTCGTACAGGTGGGTGACCTCCTGGTCGATGGCAGCGCCCGCCACCGGTTGGACCAATTGAAGGAGCACCTCCTCATCTCCGAGGACGGGTTCCACATCCCAGAAGGAAGGGAAGAGAGCTGATGGCTGAGCTCACGATCAACGCCGACGAGATCACCGCCGCCCTGCGGCGGCACGTCGACGACTATGTCCCCGAGGTGGGGACCGAACAGGTCGGTCGCATCGTCGAGGTGAGCGACGGGATCGCCCGGGTCACCGGTTTGCCCGGCGCCGCGGTCAACGAGATCCTCGAGTTCGAGGACGGCACCACGGGTCTGGCCCTGAACCTCGACGAGGAGACCATCGGTGCGGTCATCCTCGGCAGTGACGAGCACCTGGAAGAAGAGCAGCTGGTCAAGGCGACCGGACGCATCCTGTCCATGCCCGTGGGGGACGCCCTCCTCGGGCGGGTGGTTAACGCCCTGGGCGAGCCGCTCGACGGGAAGGGTCCCATCGCCACCGTGGAGACCCGGCGACTCGAGGTCCAGGCTCCCGGCATCGTCCGACGCCAGCCGGTGTCCGAGCCGTTGCAGACGGGGATCAAGGCTATCGACGCCATGACCCCCATCGGGAGAGGGCAGCGAGAGCTGATCATCGGTGACCGGAAGACGGGCAAGACCACGGTGGCCATCGACACCATCCTCAACCAGCGTGGGCTCGGTGTGAAGTGCATCTACGTGGCCATCGGGTTGAAGGGCTCGTCGGTGTCCCAGACGGTCGCCACCCTCGAGGCCCATGGCGCCATGGAGTACACGGTGGTCGTCCTGGCCGCGGCGGGAGACCCGGCGCCGTTCAAGTACCTGGCCCCCTTCTCCGGATGTGCCATCGGCACCCACTGGATGGACAACGGCGAGCACGCCCTCATCGTCTACGACGACCTGTCCAAGCAGGCCGAGGCCTATCGGCAGCTTTCCCTGCTGCTGCGCCGCCCACCGGGCCGCGAGGCCTACCCCGGCGACGTGTTCTACCTTCACAGCCGGCTCTTGGAGCGCGCAGCCAAGCTCTCCGACGCCGAGGGCGGCGGGTCATTGACCGCGCTCCCGATCATCGAGACCAAGGCCGGTGACGTTTCCGCCTACATCCCCACCAACGTGATCTCGATCACCGACGGCCAGGTGTTCTTGGAAAGCGAGCTCTTCTACTCCGGCCAGCGGCCCGCCATCAACGTGGGCATCTCGGTCAGCCGGGTGGGCAGTGCGGCCCAGATCAAGGCCATGAAAGCGGTGGCCGGCACCCTGAAGACGGACCTCGCCCAGTTCCGCGAGCTCGAGTCGTTTGCCACGTTCGGTTCCGAGCTCGACAAGGTCTCCCAGGCCCAACTGGACCGGGGCTATCGACTGAGCGAGCTGTTGAAGCAGGGGTTGAACGTCCCGGTCCCCGTGGAAGAGCAGGTCGTCGTCATCTTCGCCGGCTCCAGGGGCTACGTCGACGAGGTCCCCGTCTCCGAGGTTCGGCGCTACGAGGCCGAGGCCCGCGAGTACTTCCGGGCCAACCATGCCGACCTTCTCGACACCATCCGGACCACCGGCCAGCTGCCCGAGGGTGACGCGTTGGAGAAGGCCCTTCGTACCTTCACCGACAGTTTCGACACCGGGAAGGTCGACTGAGCCATGGCCGGTGGGCAGGAGCGCGTCCTCAAGCGACGGATCAAGAGCATCCAGTCGACGAAGAAGATCACCAAGGCGATGGAGCTCATCGCTGCCTCGCAGATCATTCGCGCCCAGAACCGCATTGCCGCCGCCCGCCCGTACCACGAGGCCATGGCCCGGATCGTCCTCGAGACGGCCACTGGTGACGAGGCGGCTGCCGGTCGCCTGCTGGGCA
>JAUTXB010000013.1 GCA_030838245.1 Acidimicrobiaceae bacterium | reverse complement strand
ATCCATTCGGTGGATCATCCAATTGCGGCCACCGGTCTTGAACAGGACGTACCGGCCGCTGACGCGGGAACCGTGCAGCTCGACAATGACCTCACGCTCTGTCCACTTCTCGCACTCGAAGTGGCCGTGGTCCCAGAGGATGACCTTGCCCCCGCCGTACTCCCCCTTAGGGATCTCACCCTCGAAGGTCCCGTAGTCGAGCGGGTGGTCCTCGGTGTGAACGGCCAGCCGATTGCTGCCGGGGTCGAGTGGGACACCTTTCGGAATGGCCCAGGAGACGAGCACGCCGTCACGCTCGAGGCGGAAATCCCAGTGCAACGCGGTGGCATGGTGCTCTTGGACCACGAAGCCCGGAGAGGCATGCTTCGACCGCTTGCCCTTCGTCGTCGCCCCCATGGGCTCGGGGGTCTTGGCCGGGTCTCGTTTCTTCCGGTAGGTGGCCAGGGCCGGATCCTTGGCTGCGCTCGAGCCCTTGCCACCTGCAGCCTTCGTGGTCCCTCTGCTCCGTCGACCCCCTGCTGTCACCGTCACGAATTACCCGTTCAGGGTCCGACCGACACATCGAAGGCGTGGACCAACAGGACGGGTCGGTGCTCATCTACCGGCCGCCATGGGCGATACGCGATCCTGATCCCGTCCAACGACGCCAGAGATTCCATGCCGGAGGGAGGCTACTGGCTTTCGACTTGCAGGCCGAGCTCTGTTGGCGCGGCCGGCTCGCGACCAGCCCGGTTCCCCCTCCCCCGCCTGATCGTCCAGAATGGGATGGAACGGCGAACAGAGCGGTCAGGAGATCGACTATGAATTTCGACTTCGATCCCGACGATCCGACCTTCTTCGACGAGGAGGTCTTCTACGACGAGGACGAGGTGTACATCCGCACGTGCGGGCGTTGCGGCACCAAGACCTCGCCCCAGTGGTCGGAATCGGCCAGCCTGGAAGAAGCCCGTCGGTATGGCTGGCGGCGAGTCGCCGCGTCTGATCGACCGGGTTCTCGACGGATGGACCTCTGTGGCCGCTGCGCAGCCGATGCCGGCTACGGCGCCCCTCTCGCCCGCTGGGGATCCTGGTAAGCCGGTCTACTGGTTGGGCGAGGCCGGACGCCGGCCGGTGTCAAGCTGCATCCAATGTGGCGTCACCTGCCCGCCAACCACAGCTGGTCAGTCCGCCCGCCTGGATGGCGGTCAGGGACCGAAGCACTTCGTCGACGTTCCGCCCGGTGTCGAGGTCGTTCACCGACACGAACCGGATGATCCCCTCTGGGTCCACGATGAACGTGGCCCGCAGGGCGACCCCTTCGTCGGGGTCGAGGATCCCCAGTGCACCGGTGAGCTCGCGCTTCACGTCGGCGGCCATCGGGAAGGGCAAGTGCGCCAAGTCGGGGTGGTTCTCTCGCCAGGCCAGATGGACGAACTCGCTGTCGATGCTGACTCCTACCACGTCGGCTCCGGCATCGGCGAAATCCGGGTGCCGGTCGCCGAACGCTGCGATCTCGGTCGGACAGACGAAGGTGAAGTCCTTGGGCCAGAAGAAGACCACCAGCCACCTGCCGTCGTGATCGGCGAGGGCGGTGCGGGTAAGGGCCGGTGTCTCCACACCGTCCACTGCGGCCAAGTCGAAGTCGGGGAATCGGTTACCGACGGTGAGCATGATGTTGTCCTCCTTGCGCTCCGCCCGGCCACGCCCGTTCGGGTCGGTACCAAGCAGTACCTAAATCTAATAAGTAGGTACGCCTTATAGATCAACCGGAGGCGAGGCCGCGTTGTTCCCAGAAACGGCAAGAAAGGGCAGGACCGAGGACACCGACCTGTCGTCGTTCCACTCGTCGGTCCTGTGGCGGTCAGGTCAGCCGGAGGCAGTCCGCTCAGCCGGAAGAGGTCGGATTGGACCCCAAGGTGGCCGTGACCGTCAGCTGCTTTTGGCCACGATAGAGGCCGATCTTCACGCTCTGACCCGGCTTGTCGCCCTGGATGGCCACCTGCAGCTGGTCGGCGCTGGTCACCGCCTTGCCGTCCAAGGCGACGATGACGTCACCGTTTTGAATGCCGGCCGTCGCGGCAGGAGACCCGGCTGCCACCTGCATCACCGCCGCTCCCTGGGTCGGGACGAACCCGTACTGGCTCCGAAGCTGCGCGTTCACCGTCTCGAGCGAGACCCCGAGGTAACCAGCGGCCGCCTTCGACCCGTTCCCGATCGAATGGTTCCGCAGCCCGGGGAGCAGTTGCTGGATCTTGTTGGCGGGAATGGCGAAGCCGATGTTCTGAGCCTGGCTGGACCCGCTGGTGCTGGCGGCCACCGCGGTGTTCATGGCGATCACCTTGCCCGAGCTGTCGACCAAGGGGCCGCCCGAGTTGCCGGGGTTGATGGCCGCGTCGGTCTGGAACATGTCGGTCAGGGTCTCGGTAGTGGCGCCGCTGGCGTCACCGGCAGTAACGGTGCGTCCTTTGGCCGAGATGATCCCCTGGGTCACCGTCGGGGTGCCGAGCGAGAGGCCCAACGCGTTGCCGATGGCCACCACGGCATCTCCCACTTGCACGTTGTCCGAGTCGGCGTAGCTCACCGTGGGCAGGTTCGCTCCCCCGGTGATCTGCAACAGGGCCACGTCGTTGGTCGGGTCGGTCTCCACCACGGTTGCGGCCCGGGCCTTGGTCTGACCGTAAAGGGTCACGGTGATGGTGGTTGCCCCGGCGATCACGTGATTGTTGGTGATCACCTCGCCGGTCGAGCTGATGATCATGCCGGATCCCTGGTCCTCTTGAGGCTGCGCCTGCCCGCCGGAGAAGTCGAACGAGCCGGTGCCGGTGGGGGTCGACTTGGCATCAATGGCCACGACGGCCGGAAGGACCTTGGCGATGACCGTCTCGATGTTGGTCGTGCCGTTGAGCAGTGCCGGACCGGCAGAGATCTCCTTGACTGTGGTCGTGCTGTTGCCGTTGCCCACCGTCGCCGCGACGATGCCGCCCCCGACGCCTGCCCCGATGAGCGCGGCGACCAGGGCCACCACCGCCCAGCGCCAGGTCCCGCCCGACCGAGGGCCCGAAGGCGGCGGTGCGGCTCCCCCGCGTCCTCCAGGGAGGACGCCGTAGGGGCCGGCTCCCGAATGACCAGGAAGACCGCCACCGACCGGCCCGACCACGGTAAAGGGGCCAACGAGGGGGGCATCGGGACCAGGTGAGGCGGGAGGTGCGGGTTGCGGTGCACCGGCGGCCGGGACTTCGGCTGTGGGGGCCGACTCGCTGGCCGGGACTTCGGCCGTGGGGCTTGTGTCGGTGGTGGGCACGGGAGTCTCGGCTGTCTCCTCCGACGATGATCGGGACTCGATCGGATCGGCGGCGGAGGCTTCATCGACCTCAGGTTGGCCGTCCTTCGGCTCCCGGTCATCCATGGATGATCCTCCTCGACTCGTACCCCCTGCTCAGCCGGTATCCCTCGGCGTAGCCACGTCAGTTCGATCGTACGACCCGAATCCCCGTAACATGCCGGTATTCACCCGCTTCTTACTCCCTTCTTAGCCATCCTTTATGCACAGGGTTTCAGTGACCCCGTCCAGCGGAAGTAGCGTGTCGCCCGGTATGTCGCACAGGATCGAGATCGAGCTGACCAGTGGAAGCGCAGACGGCACGTGGACGTGGCGCGCTGCTGGGGCCAAACAGCCGCGCGGCACCGTCGACGGCGCGCTCGTTCCCGACGGGACTGCGGTGGGGACCGTCCTGCGGGCCGAAGTGGAGTCGACCCTCGACGGCATGAGCGTCGTCGCGCTGCTTCCCCCCAAGGGCAAAGAGACCCCCAAGCCGATCGAGCGGATCGAGATCATCGGCACTCCCCAATCGGGGCCCGATGTGTCGGTGGTCCTCGCCTCCAAGTCCAAGGGCCGGCGGCGCGACGGCGACCGAGATCGCCCCGATCGAGACCGCCCCGGGCGCGACCGGTCCGAGGGATCGCGGCGACCGGCCGGCGGGCGGGGTCGGAGCGAACCGGCGGCGGCGGGGTCATCTGCACCTCGCGGCGAGGGCCGGGCCCGCGCCGGTGGGCCGGCGGACGATCGACGACGTGACCGCCCGGCCCGACCGGGCGGACGTGAGGGCGGACGTGAGGGCGGACGACGTACTGGGGGCCGGGAGAACCCGGGGCGCCCCCAACCGTCCACCGCCTATCGCAACGCGGCCCTGGCCGGCCTGCGGCCGGAGCAGCTGCCGGTGGCCGAGCAGTTGCTACGCGGTGGTATCCCTGCCGTTCGCCAGGCCATCAACGAGCAGAACGAACGCGCTCGCGCCGACGGACGGGCCGAGGTGACTCCGGGACCGTTGTTGACCATGGCCGAAGAGCTGTTGCCCGCGGTCAACCTGGCCAACTGGAAGGACCGTGCCTCATCGGCCAAGAACGCCGGGAAGGACGTAGCCCTGCGCGAGCTTCGCTCCATCGTGGCCTCGGCCTCCACGGTCAGCTTGGACGAGGAGGGTCGGGAGTTCGCCTCCACGTTGCGCACCTCCCTCGACCAGCGGGTCACTGCCCTTCGGGACGGCTGGGTGGCCCGAATGACCACCGCCCTCGACGAGGGTCGGATCGCCGACGCCCTGCGCATCTCGGCCCGGCCGCCGGAACCGGCGGCCCGCCTGTCCGCCGAGCTGGCCGTACGGCTCTCCGAGCTGGCCGGTCAGGCCATGTCGGCCGACACGCCCGCGGCCGAGTGGCTGGCCGTGCTCGAAGTCGTCGTCGAATCGCCGGTGCGTCGGACGGTGAAGCCGGCCGGGATCCCGGGCGACGCCGACCAGGCGCTGCTGGCTGCCGCCCGCCAGGCTTCAGGCATGGTGCCCGAGCTGGCTCGCCTGCTCGGGATTCCCATTCCCCCACCGCCGGGGCCCCGGCGCGCGGTCCCCGCCCGATCGTCTTCGGGGCGACGTTCCGCCTGACTCGACGTCAGCGCCCCAGAGCGGCGATGAGCCGGTCGAGCCCGTCGACCACGTCGAGACCATCGAGCTGATCCATCGGCACCCAGGCAGCCGCCTCGGCGTCATCGCCCGGCACCGGGTTGGTGCGGTCGACGGCAACGGCAAAGTCGGTGATCCAGTACCGCCTCCCCTCGATGTCCACCCTGACGTCCAACACAATGGGGCCACAGACCCCGTTCAGCCCGGTCTCCTCGGCCAGTTCCCGCACGACCGCGTCCTCGGGCCTCTCGCCCGACTCGACGTGGCCGCCCGGCACCGACCAGCGACCGGCCTGTGGAGCCCGGCCCCGCCTGACGAGAAGGATGGAGCCGTCGACGACAGCCACCGCCCCCACCCCGCGCACGACGCGGACCGATCCGGGAGTACCCACGTCAGCCCGAACGGTCAGCCCGGCCCGAGGGCCCGGTGCATGACCAACAAGCGAGCCTTGAAGCCGGCCGACTCGAAGAAGTTCTTCCCATCGCGATCCCCGGGCAGGGCGATGCCGTCCGCTCCGACGCAGTGCTCAGCTTCGAACCAGGCCATCAGCGAGTCGATGAGCAGATGGCCGAGCCCGATGGAACGGGCGCCGGGGTCGACATAGCAACCGTCCATCTGGCCGAGCCGGTCGCCGTCCCGAAGCGTCTCTATCCGACCCAGGGCCATCCCCACCACCACCTCGTCGATCGTCCCCACCAGCGCCATCCGGGTGGCGTCGGCCAACAGGGCGGCGAACGCCTCGGCCTCGAAGGCTCCGGCTGGCGACGGCTGGTGATGGGCCAGCAGCAACGGTCCGCCCCGCTGGCCGGCCAGGGCGTCGAGGCACGCTGACGACAGTGCGGCAAGCTCGCGGGCGTCGCCCGCTTCGGCCTTCCGTACTGCTTCCACAGGTCCTCCTCGGCGACGGTGACCCGACCCGCCGTGGTCGTGCCTCCCGTGGGCTACGAGCGTTCGTCCAGTAGCTGCTCGACGCGGTTGAGGATAGTCCGGCGGCCTCGATGGCCGGATTCGTGGGCCCGGACCGCCGACAGCTCATCGGGGGTCAGCCCGTCGAGCCGTTGGACGACCTGGGATGCCGACAGGGTGTCGAAGCCAGGTATGGCCAACGGCACCGATGTCCCATCGGGCATGGATGCCTCTCCGTTGGCGGTGGAGTCCGGGCTGGCCGATCGGCTCGGAGTCGATGCCGCCCGCACCACCGGGCCGTCGGACGACGGGGCGTTGTCCGCGCCCTTCGGTTCCTCAGAAGCCCGACCGCCGGCGCTGTCCCGACCCCGTCGCAGATCCTCGGCTCGCTTCAGCAGCTGGCTCCGCCCGGCAGTGACGGCAAAGGAACCGACCGTCCGAGCTGACGTGACCCGGCCCGTGACTCGTTCCCGGCCCCGTTCGACCAGCCGGGGGAATTCCTCGACGGCGGTCGCCACCAGGCCGGCCGGTGCGAAGACGAAGACGTCCAAGAGCCGTTGGCTCACGGTCGTGGGCTCGTCGTCGGCCGGATCCATCAGATGCTTCCTCCCTCAGACGCAATCTCGGCAGAGCATCTTCTTCCGGTCGGCCAGTTGGCTCGGGTGCTTCACTAGGAAGCACGACCGGCAGACGAACTCGTCGGGCTGCTTGGGCAGCACCCGCTCCACGCCATCTGTCTTCTCGTCCGTCTCGACCGCTTCTTCGTCCTCGGGCTCCTCCTCGACGACCAAGCGCTCCTTCAGGATCATGTCCAAGCTGGCTTCGACGTCCTCGTCCTCGGGCTCTTCTTCCTCGTCGGCCTCTTCCTCGTCGGCCGCAGCCGGAGCCGCCGCCGGTACGGCGACCACGTCGGCCGCGTCCACGTCGGGATCGGGCTTTACCACGACGTCGTCGTCGTCTTCGTCGACCAGGGCGACCTCTTCGTCCTCGATCAGGTCGTCATCGTCCTCCAGCTCGTCGAGGTCGTCCTCGGCCAGCCCGTTTGGTTCTTCCACGTCGTCCAGTTCTTGCGGCATATCGGCCCTTCAATGGTGAGTTGGGCGGGAGCATAGACGGTCGAGAGCGGCGCTCGTACAGGTCGAGCCGTGCCTGACAGAGGCACGGTGGACAGAAGGTTCGCAGCGCTTCCCACCGATGCCGCGCCACCGGGGCCACTCCGCCAGCCGGCCGGGGACCGTTCGTCAACCTACCTCGTCCAGGCGGCAGGGCCCGGGGTTCTTTGGCACCATTTCCCCGCTCCAGTGGCACACGCCGCCGGTCCCGAAGAAGCGTTCTCTACTCGAACCCCAAGGCCTCCCTCCGCCTCTCACAGCATCCCCCGTCGGGTCGTCTCGGCGATGCAGGATCGCACGATGCTTCCGTAAGGTATCTGGGACTGGTGCGAACGATAGGCCACAGGCCCCCGTCGTCGTCAAGCGAGTTTTCTCGGTCGTGACCAGCGGTGACCCCAGGGCCCCCAGGTCAGGGTGGTCAAGGAATTCTGCTCACGGCCCTTCGTGTCTCGGCGCGGCGTTCCGACTCCAGTCGCTCGAGCTCGGCCTCCCCATAGTCGACGTGCGACATGGCCTCGGCCAGGAGACGGTGCCCCGCCCCCTCGGCGATCAGCCGATGCATCTCCTGAGCCACCCAGCGGTACGCAGGGTGGCCCTGGGGGCTCGAGCGCAGCTCCACGACGTGCATGGCCGAGCGTGCGTTCATCTGCATCGAATAGCGGACGCGGTAGGCCAGAGCCACGGCGTAGGCCGACTCCACCGGGAACTCGGGGGCCAGCACCTCGTAGAGCTCGCGTGAGCGCTCCAGGGAGGCCGTGTACCGGTCGGCCACGCCGGCCTCTTCGACCTCCGCGGGCACGTCGTAGCCGAGTGACGGACCGAGCGGTTGCCACTCGATGGTAAGCATCCGGTGGCGCTGCAGGTCCCGAAACGCGCCGTAATCGGTCACCACATCGAATCGATAGGAGGTTCGCTCAAAGGCTCGTCCGGGCCGATGACGGCGGTTGGACCGGTCACCCACATAGCCGAGCAACAGCGACCGCCGTTCGTCGGCGCCGAGCCCGCGCACCCGGCGAAGAATCTCGTCTTCGGATACTGACGCGTGGGGGTAGCAGATAGCGGCGAGCACCTTTTCCTCCCCCTCGGGGTCGAAGTCGACCAGGTCGACCGACGGTGCACCCGACGGTCCGGCCGAGGAGGCCGCCGCCGGCTCCACCAGATCGGGAAACAGGCGTTCCACGGCACGAGCCGTGTCGTCGCGCACTTGTTCCAGGTACCTCGACCACACGCCGCCCCGTTCGGGCCGGTCGACTCGTTGGAGAAACGACGGGATGACCTTCCGCAGCTCGGCCAGCATCATCGCCGCGTAGCTGCGGGCCTCGGGAAGCGGGTGGGAGCGCATGCGCAGCAGCAACATCTCGTAGGACTGGCCGGTTCCGTAGATGCCCAGGTTGGACAGCGAGCCGGCCGGGAGCAGGCCCCGAAGGGCATCGAGAGCCTTGGCCCGAACCGCCCGTCGGTGGACGAAGTCGGAATCGGCGGCCTGACGGGGGTGTCGTCGGGTCAACCAGGCCTGTACTTCGGTCAGGAGCTCGCCGTAGGTGTCGAACATGCGATCCATCTCGCCCACGTACTTAGCCCCGAGCGAGGACTCGAGCAGCCCGGGGTCCCGGCAGTAGCGATAGTGGCCGGTCCCCAGGCGGCTGTCGTAGGCGATGTAACGGGTGGACTGTTCCAGGTAGGCCATCAGGCGGCCCCGCTCGAGCACCTTGGTCAGGACGTTGGAGGCCTGTTCGCAGGCCAGGTGGACGCCGCCCAGCTGGGCCACCGAATCGTCGCCGTACTCGAGGAACACCTTCTCATAGAGCTCCTCGGCCCGCTTGAGCCCGACGGTTGCGTCCACAGTGGCATCGCCGGTGATATCCAGCTCACCCACGAATTCGTCCAGGAACAACCGGCGGAGGCTCTTGGGCGAGCGCGAATAGCGGGCGAACAGGGCCCCTTTGACCACTTCGGGCAAGTTGACCAGGGCGAACACCGGGAGGTGCAGGTTTGTGCAGTACCGCCGGAGGATGTCCTCCTCTTCGGAGGTGAACGTCTCGACGGCGTAGGGGAACATGCCCGGTTCACATTACGACTGGGGAGCCGGGTCAGTGGCGGATCCCCAGACGGCCGGGTCGTTGGCCGCCACCACCCCTCGCCGGAGCAGCGAGACGGCCTGCTCGGCAGCACCGGCCGTCGAGGACGACGGTGCCACCTGGGCCAGCTGGCGGAGCAGATCGATCAGTTGGCGGATGTTGCGGACGAAGTCGCCCGGGGCCACCTCGCAGTCGGACAGCACCGAGGAGAGCAGTCCCCCCTCTGCCCACCGGGTGACCGATCGGGCCAGCCCGGGGTCGGGTCGTCGGGTCCGGGGCAGGCCGTGGCGACGCTCCTCGGATCGCAGGTCCTGGGCCAGGCCCGACAGGGCGGCCAGCCGTTCGGCACTGACCCGGTCCTTGGGCAGCGGTGGTTCGTCCTCCCGCCGCCTCGCTTCGAAGGTGACGCCGGAGACCACCCCGGCCAAACGGGAGGGCGAGAGGCCGTCGAAGAGGCCCTCTCGCAGGCCCTCAGCGACCAGGAGATCGCACTCGTGGTAGATGGAAGCCAGGCCCGCCCCCGCGTCGGTGAGCCTCCAGCCGTCGACGTAACCCCGCGAACCGAGAACGGCGAGCCGGCGGTCCAGTTGGGCCGGGAGGGAGACCGACTCCGAGGAGGCTTGCCACTGCCCGTAGGACGAACGCAACAGGTCATGGGCCTCGGCCTTGGACCACCGACGAACCAGGTTGACGGCCAGGTTGTAGGTGGGATGAAACGATGAACGGAGATCGGGCGGTCGGGCGGCGGCGATGCGAGCCACGGTGGTGAACGTCGTGGCGGCCGAGTACAGGATCATGGCGTGTCCGACGGTGTCGATCCCCCGTCGACCGGCGCGACCGGTCAACTGCTGGTACTCGCCCGAGGTCAACGGTGAGGTCTCCGAGCCCCGGAACTTGGCAAACCGCTCGACCACCACGGTGCGGGCCGGCATGTTGATCCCCAATGCCAGCGTCTCGGTGGCGAAGACCACCTTCAAGAGGCCGGCTGAGAAGCAGGCCTCGACCGCCTGGCGGAAGGCGGGCACCAGGCCAGCGTGATGGGGGGCGATGCCCGCCTCGAGCGCGGCCGACCACGGTCCATAGCCGAGCGTGCGCAGGTCATCATCGGACAGGCCTTCCACCGCCGCTTCGGTCATATCCCGGATCCGGGCCCGCTCCTCCGACGAGGTCAGACGGAGCCCGTCGCGCAGGCACTGTTGGGTGGCATCGTCACAGGCGGCCCGGCTGAATATGAACGTGATGGCGGGCAACATGCCGTTGGCCGCCAGGTACTCGGCCACCTCGGTCCGGCGGGGGGCCCGGAAACGATGGCGGGGGTTGCGGCGGCGGCGGTCGTCGAGCGTCGTCCCCTCCCGGTTCGGCCGCCCGTCCACCAGGAGCGGGATGACGGTCAGACCCTCCCGTCCGCGCTCGGCCAGCGCGTAGTGATGCTGCAGGGTGACGGGACGGTGCGTCTCCACCACCACCCGGGTCGGGCCCCGCACCGACGTCAACCAGGCGCCGAAGTCGTCTGCGTTGGCCACGGTGGCCGAGAGGCAGACGAACGTCACCGTGCGGGGTGTGAGCACGAGGACCTCCTCCCACACCGAGCCCCGGTAGGGGTCCTGGAGGTAGTGGACTTCGTCCAGCACCACCACGGCCAGCCCGTCGAGGACCGAGGAGCGGGCGAAGAGCATGTTCCGGAGCACTTCGGTCGTCATGACCACCACCGGGGCGTGCGGCTGGTGGGAGACGTCGCCGGTGAGGAGACCGACTCGATCCTTCCCGTACCGGGCGGAGAGATCACCGAACTTCTGATTGGACAGGGCTTTGAGCGGGGTGGTGAAGAAGGCCTTTGCGCCCTGGGCGATGGCTCGGGCCACCGCGTACTCGGCCACCACTGTCTTTCCCGATCCGGTGGGAGCGGACACCAGCACCGAGCGACCGGCATCGATGGCATCCATGGCCTCGAGTTGGTAAGGGTCGGGAGGGAACCCGAGCTGGTGGAGGAACGTATCTCTGACTGCGGGTGCGATGTCCGTTACGGACTCCCGGTCGGCGTCTCGATCTCGCTGACCGGCTCACCCGTCGACCGCCGTACGATCACCTTCCCCACGATGATGGACACCTCGTAGAAGAAGTACAGGGGCAAAGCCATGGCCATCATGGAGAACGGATCGGAGCTGGGGGTGACCACCCCGGCCACCACCACGATGGCCACGATGGCCCATCGTCGCCATTTGCCGAGTGTCTGGGGGCTCAGCACCCCGGCTATCTCGAGCGAGATCAGCAACACAGGGAACTCGAAGGTGAGCCCGAAGATCGTCATCAACAAGAGGATGAGGCTGAGGTAGCTGTTGGGGTTATAGATCTGCTGCAGGCTGGGACCGCCGATGTGGTCGAGGAACTGCAGCGCATGGGGAAAGGTGTAGTAGGCGACCAGGCAACCCAGTGCGAACAGGAAGATCGAGGAGACGATGAAGGGGATGGCGTACTTCTTCTCCTTGGGGTGCAACCCCGGGGTGATGAACCGCCAGAGCTCCCACAACATGATCGGGGAGGCCAGGAAGAGCCCGCCGTAGGCGGAGATCTTTATCCGGAGCGAGAGCCCGTCGAGCGGGCTGGTCACATACAGGCTGCAGTGATTGGCATTGACCTGGCAGTACGGATGCTTCAGGAAGGACAGGATGTAGTTGTAGAGCAGAAAGGCCACGGTGGCGGCCACGATGAAGGCCACCGCGCAGACCAGGACGCGTCGTCGGAGCTCGGTCAGATGCTCGATGAGCGTCATCGAGTCAGCCCGGTGCCGGACCTCGTTTCGCCGCTTCAGTGTGATGGCCATGACCCAGAGTCCTCGTCCCGTCCGCGGTGGCGACGGGTCAGTTCATGCCGGGGTCGTCGGCGACCACCGGGCCGGCGTCACGGACCTCGTGGCTGACGCCACCCGGTACGGCGATCGAGACGGTCGACGCCGAGGCGTGCACCACCCCGGCCGGTCGGTTCGAACCGGGCGAGGACTGCACCTCACCATCGTGTTCCTCGCCTGGCTCGGAGTCAGCCACGGTGACCGACGTCATGCCGATGGCATCGTTCTCCGTCGACTGGGTCGAGGCCAGGTCGTCCAGGAATGTCAGGGGCGAGCGCACGGCCTGGGCGATCTTGTCCGAGGACGGCAGGTCGGGGAACGAGCCCCGCACATCGGCCTCGAGCCGTTCACGGAATTTACGGAAGTCGCCCCACAGTCCCCCGATCTGCTTGGCCACCCGCGGGAGCTTGTCTGGTCCGAGCACGACCAGCGCCACAACGAGGATTACCAGCAGCTTCGCCGGGCTAAGGAATGGCACGGTCGTCAAGTGTACCGGCGCATCAGCGCCGGGGAAGATCTCCGTGGCCGTTCTCTGCCCGGCCGGCTCGCCCGCGCTCTTGGGTCACAGTCCCCCGATGTGGGAGAGGGGCCAGATCCGGATGAACGCCCTCCCCACGATGATGGACCTGGGGATGGGCCCGAAGTATCGGGAGTCCTCCGAATCGGTCCGATTGTCGCCCATGACGTAGTACTCGCCAGCTGGGATCTTGTACGGTTTGTCCAGGTTGAACGGCACCGGATTGGGACCGGGCAGGGACTTGACCCCGGGCTGCAGCCACGGCTCTTTCAGCAGCTTCCCGTTGATGTAGATCTGGCCGCCCACCGCCGAGATTGTCTCGCCCGGGAGCCCGATCACCCGTTTCACCAGGTCGCTGATGTTCTGCTGTTCCAAGGGTGGTTTCGTGAACACGACGATGTCGCTTCGGCCCACACCGTGCAGGTGGTAGCTGAGCTTGTCGACCAGGATCCGGTCGCCCACCTGCAGTGTCGGGATCATCGACCCCGACGGGATGTAGAAGGTCTGCACCACGAAGGTACGCACCAGGAACGAAGCGGCCAGGACGACCACCACGATCACGACCAGTTCGATCAGCCACGATCGACCCCGTCGACGCGTGGTCCCTTTGCCGTCCGCCGGGACCACCGCCTCCTCGCCCGCTTCGGCTGGAGGCAGTTGCGTATCGGTGCCGGCGGCCTCCAGAGAGTCGCCCTCTCCCGGTACGAGCAGCGGCCCGTCCCCACCTGACGAGTCTGACGTTCCAGGGGCCATGGGTGACCGAGGCTAGTGCAGGCGCTCGGCGCCCCCGCAACCGCTGCGGCGACACGGATGCCTCGCCCGATATCTAGAGGCCCTCGATGAGCTTTTCCACCCGATCGTCCTTGGCTTTGAACGGGTCCTTGAGCAGCACCGTCCGCTGTGCCTGGTCGTTGAGCTTCAGGTGCACCCAGTCGACCGTGAAGTCGCGGCGGCGTTCCTTGGCCCGGCGAACGAACTCGCCACGGAGCCGGGCCCTGGTCGTCTGGGGGGGCGTCGAGATGGCGGTGACGATGTCGGCATCGTCACAGATGCGGTCGAGCTGGTCGTGACGTTGGAGCCGGTAGTAGAGCCCCCGCTTGCGGTCCACGTCGTGGTACTGCAAGTCCAGGAGCGAAACCCTCGGGCTGCTCAGCGCCAGGTCGTGGCGCGCTCGGTACTGGTCGATGAGCCGGTACTTGGCCACCCAGTCGCACTCCCGGTGCAGGGACAGCGGATCGGACTCCAGACCCTTTAGACAGTGCTCCCACATGTCGAGGGCCCGGTCCTCTTGGGGGGAGAGCCCTTGTCGGTCCCGGAACTTGATGGCCCGCTGCAGGTACTCGGATTGGATGTCGAGGGCGCTCATCTCTCGTCCGTTGGCCAGCCGTACCGGCCGGCGGCAGGTGATGTCGTGGCTGATCTCGCGAATAGCCCGGATCGGGTTCTCGAGCGTGAGGTCGCGGAGCACCGTCTGGGGATCCTCGAGCATGCGAAGCAGAATGCTGGTCGAACCGACCTTCAGGTAGGTGGCGTACTCGCTCATATTGGAATCGCCCACGATGACGTGGAGGCGGCGGTACTTCTCGGCATCGGCGTGGGGCTCGTCCCGGGTGTTGATGATGGGCCGGCTCCTGGTGGTGGCGGACGAGACGCCCTCCCAGATGTGCTCGGCTCGCTGGCTCAGGCAGAAGGCCGCCCCCCGGGCGGTCTGGAGGACCTTGCCGGCCCCCGCATAGATCTGGCGACTGACCAGAAAGGGGATCAGCACCTCGGTGTAGTGCGAGAAGTCGTCGCGTCGGCTGGTCAGGTAATTCTCGTGGCACCCGTAGGAATTCCCGGCCGAGTCGGTGTTGTTCTTGAACAGGTAGATGTCGCCCCGGATCCCCTCCTCCCGCAGGCGGGTCTCCGCCCCTTCCACCAGTTGGGACAGGATCCACTCCCCCGCCTTGTCATGGACGACCAGCTCGGCGATGTCGTCGCATTCCGGGGTGGCGTACTCGGGGTGGCTGCCCACATCGAGGTAGAGCCGGGCGCCGTTCTCCAAAAAGACGTTGGACGAACGCCCCCAGCTCACCACTCGTCGGAACAGGTACCGGGCGACCTCGTCGGGGCTGAGCCGACGCTGGCCCCGGAGCGTGCACGTGACGCCGTACTCATTCTCCAGACCGAAGATGCGCCGCTCCATGACCCTCACCGTAACGGCAGGTTGCGCCTCGGCCACCGCATGGTCAGACGGGTCGGCCCGGAGAGACCCCGGGGGCGGTTGGTCGCGCTGGTCCAAAAGGACCTGTGAGATGGTCCGATTGCCTGCCGGAGCCGGCACTCAGGACCCGTCTGGCCTGTCGGATCGGGCACACAGGACCCGGCCGATCACGACGAGGTAGGGGTGGCCCGATCGGTCAGCAGTGCGTCGAGCTCGTCTTCCATGAGGCGTACGAAGGCCCGGCGCCCGTTGCCGCCGGTGAGCATGGCTGCTTCCAGATCTTTCCCGCCCAGGGTTCGCTCCGGGCCGGCCAGGCCGCCGACCGTGCCGGCCAGCGCCTCGCTCAGCGACCAGTCAGCTCGCCAGGCCCTCTCGACCCGCTCGGCGATGGTCTCGGTCTCGCCCCCGAGCACCGCATAGCGGTCCTCGTCGGTGATCGTCCCCTCGTAGGCGATGTGGTAGAGCTGGTTGGGTCGAAGGCCCGTACCCAGCTCGGCCACCAGGATCTCGACCTCGAGCGGCTTCATCTCGTGAGTGAACACCTGCCCCAGGTACTGGGCGTACAGGTTGGCCAACGATCGGGCGTCCACGTCCTCCCGGCTGTACGCATACCCCTTGGTATCGGCGTGGCGGACCCCGGACACCCGGAGCTGGTCGAACTCGTTGTACTTCCCCACCCCGGCGAAGGCGATGCGATCGTAGATCTCGCTGATCTTGTGAAGCGATCGCGACGGGTTCTCGGCCACGATCAGGATACCCTCGTCGTAGGTGGTGGCCACCAGGGATCGGCCCCGGGCAATCCCCTTTTGGGCATACTCGGCCCGGTCCTTCATGACCTGCTCGGGCGCCACGTAGTACGGCATCGTCATGGCTGGCGTCCCTCCGCTTGACGGCGCTCGATCAGGGTGGCGAACCGTTCGGCCACCTCGGTGTCGGTCACCGCTTGGAACCCGTCGGCGGTGACGGTGGCCACCAACGGGTAGATGCCCCGCACCACGTCGGGACCACCGGTGGCCGAGTCCTCGTCGGCCGCCTCGTAGAGCGCTTCAATGGCCAGCTCCACCGCGGCATCGCGACTCAGTCCCACCCGGTACCCGAGCTTTATCGTCGTGCGGGCGTCGCGGCCACCCGATCCGGTGGCATTGTGCTCGGTCTCCTCGTAGTGGCCGCCGGTGACGTCGTAGGTGAAGATGCGGCCGGTCCTTCGGGCCAAGTCGTAGCCGGCGAACAGCGGGACGACGGCCAGGCCCTGCATGGCCATGGGCAGGTGGTCACGAACCATCTGCCCGAGCTGGTTCGCTTTGCCCTCGAGGCTCAGCACCACACCCTCGACCTTCTCGTAGTGCTCGAGCTGCGTCTGGAACAGCCGGACCATCTCCACCGCCGGACCGGCCGCCCCGGCAATGGCCACGGCAGAGAAACGGTCGGCGGGGAAGACCTTCTCCATGGCCCGGTGGGCAATGGAGTGTCCCTCGGTGGCACGACGGTCTCCGGCCATGACCACGCCATCGGCAAAGCGCATGGCGGCCACCGTGGTGCCATGGCGCACATCACCGAGGCCCGGTACGGCGAACGAGGTTCCGAGGCCGGACCCGGGCCCTGGCGGCGGGGCCGTCACGGCCGGGGAACCATCGGCGACGCGCATGCGACGAACGAGCCCGGCGAAGTCGGGGCCGGGGTCATCGGACGGAGTGAAGAGCGGCAGGGCCACGTGGTCTACTCGCCGCCTTTCTGGACATAGTTCCGGACGAACTCCTCGGCGTTGTCCTCCAAGACTTCGTCGATCTCGTCCAGCAGGTCGTCGAGCTCCGCTTTGAGCTTCTCACCCGTGGCCGACGTGGCCGGGACCTCTTCGACCTCCTCACCCGTTCGCTCGGTGGTGGTCGCCTTCTTCTTCTTCAGTTCACGTTCAGCCATAGCACTACCTCTCTCAACGGCTCAACCGCTCCAACAGCTCGGATGCGCTCGTACTTCCCTCCAACAGCTCCTCCACGTGTTCGGCGGTGCCGCGCAGAGGGTCCATCATAGGGACGCGTCGCAGCGGGTCCGTGCCGAGATCGAATACCAGCGAATCCCAGTTAGCCGTGACCACGGCATTCGGGAAGCGGGTCAGACACTGTCCGCGGAACCACGCCCGGGTGCGCCGAGGGGGCTCGGTGACGGCACGGGCCACCTCCTCGTCGGTCACCAGTCGCTCGGTGTCCAGGCGGGCGAAGAGGGAACGCTCAGGGCGCAAGTCGTGGTACTGCAGGTCCATTGCTGCCATCCGGTGGTCGGACCAGGAGCAGCCATGGCGCTCCTGGTAGGCCTCAAGCAGCTTCAGCTTGGCCACCCAGTCCACTTGGCGGTACAGCGACATGGGATCGGTCTCCAGGCCCTGCAGCACCATCTCCCACCGGCGCAGCACCTCCTCGCCCACTTCGACATCGACCATGCACTCGAGACCGCGGTCGTCGGCGTACTTGCGGGCCAGCGAGAACAGCTCCCACTGGATGGCCAGGGCGGTGGCTGTCGAACCGTCGATCATCTCGATGGGCTGGGTGAAAGTCCGATCCAAGGAGACGGCATGGATGGCCCGGACCGGGTCGGCCGGCGTCAGCTCGCGGCTCCAGGGGATGTCGTCTTCGATCATGGCCAACACCAACGAGGTGGTACCCACTTTCAACAAGGTCGCCACCTCGGCCAGGTTGGCGTCGCCCACGATGACGTGGAGTCGCCGATAGCGGTGAGGATCGGCGTGCGGCTCGTCCCTGGTGTTCACCAGCGGTCGCTTCAACGTCGTCTCCAGGCCCACCGGCTCCTCGAAGAACTCGGCCCGCTGCGAGATCTGGAAGTCCACCGTCCGACCATCGTGGGTCGGTGTCTCCGCCCCCACTTTGCCTGCGCCGCAGTAGATCTGGCGAGTGACGAAATGGGGAATGACCGACTTGACGATGCGGGAGAACGGCGTGGCCCGGTCCATGAGGTAATTCTCGTGACAGCCGTAGGAGTTGCCCTTACCGTCCGAATTGTTCTTGTAGACGACCAGGCGCCGACCGTCTTGCACCGTTCGGTCGGCGGCCTCCATGGAACGCTGGATGATGAGCTCGCCCGCCCGGTCGTAGAGCACGCACTCGAGCGCGTCAGCACATTCGGGGGTGGAGAACTCGGGATGGGCGTGGTCCACGTAGTAGCGGGCCCCGTTGGTCAGGACGGTGTTGACCAGATGGGTCTCGATCTGGGGCGGCATCGACCCCTCACGAGCCTGGCCGCGCGCGTCGTTGCCCGGTGACTCGTCCTCGAAGTCCCAGCGGATCTGCTGGCGGGCCACTTCCTGGGCATAGGCGTTGATCAGGACCGACGATGCCGCGATGGGGTTGGGATCGCCGTTCGAGACGTGAATGCCGTATTCCGTCTCGATTCCGCAGACCTTGGGTATGGCCACGAAGGTGACCCTATCCCGGCGCCGACGTCATCAAACAGACCCCCCTCGACGACCCTCCGGCCGGATCGGGGCGGATGCGCCGATCAGAGGTACTGGCCAGTGCCGACCCGCTCGATGGAGCGACCCCCGGTCGTCTCCCGATCTTCGCTGATCAGCGTACGGATGTAGACGATCCGCTCGCCCTTCTTCCCGGAGATCTTGGCCCAGTCGTCCGGGTTGGTGGTGTTGGGAAGGTCCTCGTTCTCCTTGTATTCCTGGCGGATCGACTCCAACAGGTCAGAGGTCCGGATGCCCCGGCTCTCCCCGGCGATCCTCCGCTTGATGGCCAGCTTCTTGGCCCGCCGCACGATGTTCTCGATCATGGCCCCAGAGGCGAAGTCTCGGTAGTAGAGGACCTCCTTGTCGCCGTTCTGATAGGTGACCTCGAGGAACCGGTTCTCGTCGTCGTTGCGGTACATCTCGGTCACCGTGGTCTCGATGATCGCCTGGGTGGCCTTGGCCGGGTCGCCACCGCCCAGGCTCTGTACCTCGTCGGCGTCGAGGGGGAGGTCCGCGGTGAGGTACCGGGCGAAGATCTGGGCCGCGGCCGTCTCGTTGGGCCGTTCGATCCGGATCTTCACGTCGAGGCGCCCCGGGCGGAGGATGGCCGGATCGATGAGGTCCTCGCGGTTGGAGGCCCCGATCACGATCACGTCTCGCAGGGTCTCGACCCCGTCGATCTCGGCCAGCAGCTGGGGCACGATGGTCGACTCCATGTCCGAGCTGATGCCGGTCCCCCGGGTCCGGAACAGGGAGTCCATCTCGTCGAAGAAGACGATGACGGGGACGCCCTCTTCCGACTTCTCCCGCGCCCGCTGGAAGACGAGGCGAATCTGTCGTTCGGTCTCGCCCACGTACTTGTTCAACAGCTCGGGGCCCTTGATGTTCAAGAAGTAGCTGCGGGTGTTGGTGTTGCCGGTCACCTGGGCCACCTTCTTGGCCAGGGAATTGGCCACCGCCTTGGCGATGAGCGTCTTCCCGCACCCCGGTGGGCCGTACAGCAGGATGCCCTTGGGGGCGGGCAGCTTGTGCTCGGCATAGAGCTCCCGGTGCAAGTAGGGAAGCTCGACGGCATCGGTGATCGCTTCGATCTGGGAGTCCAGGCCGCCGACGTCGCTGTAGGTGACGTCGGGGACCTCCTCGAGGATCAGCTCTTCGACCTCGGGCCGGGGCAGCTTCTCGATGAGCAAGCCGGTCCGGCTCTCCATGAGCACCGTGTCCCCGGCTCGGAGCTTCACACCAACCAGGTCGTCGGACAGCTCGGCCACTCGCTCCTCGTCCGCGCGCCCGAACACCAGGGCCCGTCTCTTGTCCTCCAGGACCTCTTTCAGGACGACCACCTCGCCCGACCCTTCGCCCTCACGGGCCAGGACCACGTTCAAGGACTCGTTGAGCACGACCTCGTTGCCCCGACGAAGTTCGCCCGTCTCGATGTCGGGGTGCAGCGACACCCGCATCTTCCGGCCTCCGGAGAAGACGTCCACCGTGCCGTCGTCGTTGGCGCCGAGGTAGGTCCCATAGGCGGCCGGCGGCTGGGTGAGCTTCTCCACCTCCTCGCGCAAGTTGGCGATGTGCTCTTTCGCCGTCTGGAGAGTGAAGGTCAGCTTCTCGTTCTGGGAGATGGCCTGGGCCAACTGGCCCTTGGTCTCGAGCAGCTTCTCCTCGAGGGTCTGCACGCGCCTCGGGCTCTCCTGGAGCCGCCGCCGGAGGACGGTGACCTCTTCTTCGGCCTCCTGGGCGCGGGCAAGCAGGGTGTCGAGGTCTCCCTCGTCACCCACGTCATGGTGGTTCGCTGGTTCTTCGAAGTCAGCCGTCGGAATCACCTCACTCCAGTGCTTGGTCCCTGCCAAGCGACCCTACACCGGGGTGCGTGAGGAGCATGCACCGCTGCGACCTCCCTGGAGGCGCCACCTTGAACCCCATGACCAGGGTTGACCACTGGTGCCCGGTGAGGCGGTAGCATCGTTCTCCGCGGGTCGTCGGTCCTCACCAGGGTCGATCGCGTCTTTTGGGGCGTGCGGCCCGGTTGACCGCCCTCCCGGCACGAGAACGTGTCGAGAGCCCGTAGGTAGGAGAATTGACACCCATGAAGGTCTGGATCGACCAGGATCTCTGTACCGGTGACGGTCTCTGCGAGGAGATCGCCCCTGCGGTCTTCACGCTGCTCGACGACGGCTTGGCCTACGTCAAAGAGGGCACAGACGTGAAGAGTGAGCCCGGGGGATCAGCGGGCATGGCCGGCGTCCCCGACGATCTCGAGGATGCGGTGGTCGAAGCGGCCGAGGAATGTCCCGGCGAATGCATCTTCATCGAGCAGGGCTGACCGGAAGCGACTCGCTGGCCGCCGGCGGCCCGACCGGGCCGTTCTCGGTGGGAGGCACCAGCAACCGGGCGGTGGTCAAGAACCCGGTGTGACCGACCATGCGATGGTCGGGCCGGACCGAGCGGGCCTCGATATGCCAGGTGCGGTGGAGCACCTCGAGCGTCTCGGCCATGCCGAACGGGCTGTCTTCCAGTGCCGTCCGGAACTGTGCCGTCTGATTGATGGTGGGTAGGTAGGCGCAGATGATCCCGCCCGAACGCATGGCCGTCGTGGCGTGGGCCAGCACCTGCCAGGGCTCGGGGAGGTCAAGGACGATGCGATCGAGTCCCGTCTCGTCGATGCCCTGATAGACGTCTCGCAGCTCCACCCGGTAGGTGGCATCCTCGCCGGCGGCGGCGGACACGTTCGATCGGGCCCGGTTGGCGAAGTCCTCACGCAGCTCGTATCCGACTACGTCGGCTCCGGCCCGCAGCAGGGCCATGGACAGGGCGCCCGACCCGACGCCAGCCTCGAGCACCCGCATGCCTGGAGCGATGTCGGCTTGGACCAGGATGGCGGCCAGGTCCTTGGGGTAGATGACCTGTGCCCCTCGCGGCATCTTCAACACGACATCCGAAAGGGTGGGGCGGACGACCAAGAACTTCCGGCCGGTGCTGCCCAGCACGGTCGACCCTTCGGCCGCGCCGATCAGGTCGTCGTGGGCCACGATCCCGACGTGGGTGTGGAACATGGTCCCGGACCGCAACGTGATCAGGTACCGGCGCTCCTTGGCGTCGACCAGTAGTACTCGCTCGCCGTCGGTCAGCCGCGACCCGTCGTCCGAGATGGCCTCGTCGCTCACGCGCCTCAGGCGCCGGTCTGGGTAGAACGCGGGGGCCGGGTGGCGACGATCAGGCCCTCACCCGGCTGCAGCACCGTCCGATAGACGACGTCGTCGCGCTTTCTCCGTGACCGCTTGAGGGCCCAGGCCGAGACACCGATGACGAACCACGCCGGGTGGGCGCCACGCATCCCCCGCCGGAAGCCGTTGGAGATGGCGAGACGAAGGAGACGGTCCACCGCTCAGATCCGTCGTACTTCGACGACGGCAGACCGCTTGCGGCCTCGGCGCCGGCCAGCCAGGAACGCAATGGCAATGACGGCGACGCCGATGGCAGCTCCCACGGTCAGAAGTTGGGGCCTCACGGCCTCTACTTCGGATCCGACGTCACCGTTCAGTTCGCGAAAGCGCGCCTCGATGTCGTCTCGGGTGATAGGGGGCCCATCGGTGCTCATGCTGTCTCCTTGTCACGTTCCAACGAACGTCGTGCTTGACCCCTTCGGATGGACGCCACGGCCACCGCGGCGACGCCGATCGAGGCGGCAGCACAGATCACGTAGGGCAACCACGACAGGTTCCCGTGAAAAGTGGTCCCGGTCTCACCTTGCAGCACGCGAAGCAGGGCGATGGCGAGTACAACGAACCCGGCGGCGAGCGCCACCGAACCGGCCACCCCGAACACGATGAACCGACCGAGACCCTTCAGGGGCTCGAGCGTCTCTTGTTTTACGTAGTCGACGACCAACTGGAAGGCGTCGCTCCCCTTCGACTGGAGACGACCCGAAGCCTTCTCGTGGTCAGCGTGGCGTTTCGGCACAGTCCTCCTCGGGTCGGTTGGTCGCACGGGCTTACAGGCCGCTCAGCCCAGGGTCCTCGATCCCCTATGCCCGCTCAACTATACGCACCGGGCCTGAACAGGTCGGCCATCGGTGGTCTGCGACCAGCCTAATGGGGACCAGCCATCTAGGACGGACCTGGGTCTCGTGGCGTCAACAGGTAGGTAGAGCTGGCGCGGGCGACCACCCGCCCCGTGCTGTCGGTCACCTCGGCCTCGACGAAGGCCACCCGTGAGCCTCCCGAGACGACCTCGGCTGCGCAATGGAGCACCTCGCCGACCCGGGCCGGCGCCATGAAGCTGGTCTTCATCTCCACGTTGGCCGAGAACACCCGGGTCTCGCGTACCTTGGCGAACGTCACCGTGGCCGATCCCATGGCCGAATCGGCGAAGGCGGTCAGAAAGCCTCCCTGGACCGTGCCGGCCGGATTGGCGAACCGCTCGTCCGCCAACATCCTCCAGACGGTTCGGCCCGGCTGCGACTTGTCGACACAGACCATGCCCAGGGTCAGCTCACAATTGGACGGTACTTGGATCCGGGGGTCGGCCACGAGATGACGCTACCGTTCCCCGCCTCGGCGCAGCCTGACTCTCGGCGCGGCCGGCACGGGTCGGTTCCAGGGCTGGACGCCGATACGCTCGATCTGATGCCGTTCGCCAGCGCTCTCTCCGAACACCCCATCGCCACCCAGGCCACCGGCGAAGTCACCGGGGCGGTGCTCGAGGCGCTCGGGGACCGTCCCGACCTGGTGGTCGTGTGCGTGACCCCGCCGCACAGCGGTGCGCTGGACGACATCGTCGCCGCCATCGACGCCGTCCTCCACCCCCTGGCCATGATCGGCTGCGCGGCCGAATCGGTGCTGGGGACGGGCAAGGAGGTAGAGGAAACCGCGGCCATCAGCCTGTGGGCGGCCCGCCTGGGGCCACTGCTGCCGGTCTCCCTCCAGGCCGTCCAGGGAACAGACGGCGACTGGGAGTTCACGGGCTGGCCGCAGGAAGTCCCCTTCGACCCACAATCCCTCTTCCTGATCGCCGATCCCTTCACCTTTCCCACCGAGGAGTTCTTCTCCTGGATGGCCCAACGCGTGCCGGGTCTACCCGTCATCGGCGGGAACGCCTCAGCGGCCAGGGGACCCGGTGGCAACCGGATCGTCGTCGGCCCGCGGACGGTCACCGCCGGCGCGGCCGGGGTACTCATCGGGGGCGGCGTCGACGTGACCACGGTCGTCTCCCAGGGTTGCCGGCCTTACGGCAGTCCCCTGACGGTGACCCGGTCCGAGCGCAACGTCATCCACGAGCTGGCCGGGAGGCCGACTATGGAGCGGATGGTTGACCAGATCAAGCAAGGCCTGTCGGTGGCAGACGTGGCCAACCTCGAGTCGGGTGGCCTCCATCTGGGACGGGTCATCGACGAGCACCGGTCGGAGTTCGGTCGTGGCGACTTCTTGGTGCGCAACGTCGTGGGCGTGGACCGAGGCACCGGCGCCATCGCCGTCAACGACGAGGTCCCGGTAGGGACGACCGTCCAGTTCCACGTGCGGGACGCGGCGACGGCCGACGAGGACCTGCGAGAGCTCTTGGACACCCACCAGGCCGATGCTGCGCTGGTGTTCACCTGCAACGGGCGGGGCGAGCGCCTGTTCGATCATCCCGACCACGACGCGTCGGTCGTCTCCGAGTTAGTGGGGCCGGTACCCGCTGCCGGCTTCTTTGCTGCCGGCGAATTCGGTCCTATCGGCGGGTCGAACTTCGTGCACGGCTTCACGGCGGCGATCGCCCTGTTCCGAGACCGCTGACCGCGGCAATTGAGGCGGCCTCGAGAGAGGGTCGAGCGCCAACGAACCTGCTTCCCCAGTACGGCCGAGACGGATAGGGTGACCAGCAATGACCGGAATCCAGCCGACCCCACCGGAAGTGACCCGCGACGCAGCGTTGGAGGAACTCGGCGTCAACGTGATCCGCGGCTTGTCCATGGACGCCCCCCAGCTGGCCAACGCCGGTCATCCCGGTACGGCCATGGCCCTGGCTCCGCTGGCCCACGTCCTGTTCACCCGGGTCTTGCATCATGATCCGTCGGATCCCCACTGGCCCGACCGGGATCGGTTCGTGCTGTCCAACGGGCACGCTTCGATCCTCTTGTACTCCATGCTCTATCTCACCGGATACGGCCTGACCCTCGACGATCTCCGCGGCTTCCGGCAGTGGGGATCGAAGACCCCCGGCCACCCCGAGTTCCACCACACCGAAGGGGTGGAGGTGACCACCGGGCCGCTGGGCCAGGGCTTCGCCAACGGCGTGGGCATGGGCATCGCCGAGCGGTTCCTCCGCTCCCGCTACTCCCCCGACGTCTGCGATCACTACACGTTCGTCTTCGCCGGTGACGGCTGCCTGGAAGAGGGGATCTCCCACGAGGCCGCCTCGCTGGCCGGTCATCAGGGGCTGGGCCGCCTGGTCTACGTCTACGACGACAACCACATCACCATCGACGGACCGACAGAACTGTCCTATTCGGACAACGTGGCCGAGCGCTTCGACGCCTACGGCTGGGATGTCAACAATCTGGGCGAGGCGGCCAACGACCTTGACGTGCTGGAGACGGCGCTCCTTCGCGGCAAGAGCGTCGAGGACAAGCCCTCCCTCATCATTCTCCGCAGCCACA
>JAUTXB010000016.1 GCA_030838245.1 Acidimicrobiaceae bacterium | reverse complement strand
CTCGAGCAGCCGCTGGGTCCCGTGCGGGATCAGCCCGGCCATATCGAACGCATTGGTGACCAGGCCCACATCGCTGAGGGCGACGAAGGAAGCGGCCATCGCCTTGCGATCGTCGCGCCGAGCCCGTGGGGTATGGAACAACGTCCCCAACAACGGTCCGAGCGATGTCCGATCGGCGCCGGCAAAGACATTGCCGAGGGCCGTCTCGAACTCGTTCAGCTTCGGGGTCTGGAAGGTCCGGGCAATGCCCAGCCTGGCCACGGGGACGGTCCCCTTCAACGTGTCAAGACGCTTGTCCCCCACCGCGATGGTGCCGCCGTCGAGCGAGTAGTAGCCGGTGATCAAGTTCAAGAGGGTTGTCTTGCCCGACCCGTTCGGTCCCACCAGGGCGTGGACTTTTCCCCGCTCCACGACGAGGTCCACGCCGTCGACGGCCATCACCCCACCGAACCGTCGCCGGGCCCCGGTCACGACCAACGGCGGCGTCTCGGTCTCCGATGGCGCCATGGGCACGGCCAGCTCAGCGGCGTCGGCTCCGCCGGTCCTGGCCGCCAGGTCCTCCAGGCTGGGTGGGGCCATGGCACTGGGCCGGAACCGGGCCAGTGCGTCGCGCAGCACCCCCATGATCCCGGTGGGCATGAGGATGGCCACCAGCACGAGCACAGCGCCGTAGACGAGCCCCTCGTACTGGTTGAAGCTGTTCAGGAGCTCGATGGCCAGGCCGATCAGGGCAACGCCGATGATCGGGCCGAGGATGGTGCCGGCTCCGCCCACGACCAGGCCGGCCAGGATGTAGATCGAGGTCTGCACGGACACGCTGTCGGGACTGATGAACTGCTGGCTGTAGACGTAGTAGCCCCCGGCGATGCCGATGGGGATGGCTGCCAGCAGGAAGGAGGCCAACTTCGTCCAGTAGGGGGCCACCCCGATGGAGGTGGCCAGGTCCTCGCTGGCCATGATGGAGCCGAAGCGCCGTCCCAACCGGGAGCTCCGGACGGCCCAGGCGAACCCGGCCATCACGGCGACGATCCCGACGCCGACGACGTAGAGGGCATAGCCACTCGGCTTCTGGGTGAAGGTGAGAATGGTGAGGAGGGACAGGCCGCTCTGGCCACCGGTGTAGGACCACTGGCCGGCGACCACCGGGATGACCAGGGATATGAACAGGGTCACCATGCCCAGGTAGAAGCCGCCGACCCGGAGGGTCAGGGCGGCGATGACGGCGGCCAGGACGATCGACACCACTACCGAGGCCAGGCACATGGCGTAGATGTTCTGCATGCTGGCGAAGTGGGTGGCCACGATGGCCGATGCATACCCGCCCGCGGCGAACAGCGCGCTCGGTCCGAGGAAGATCTGACCGGCGAAGCCGAGCACGATGTTGAGGCCCACGCCCACCATCACCAGGGACAGGACATAGTCGAGCTCCCCCAGCTTTTGCACCGCGGTGCCGTAGACGAGCGGCAGGGCCAAGCCGATGCCGATCCAGATGACCGTGGTAATGAGGCGCCCGGTACGCGTCTTGCACAAGAGCATCGGGCTGTCCTCAGACCGTCCGGGCCACGGTGGACCGGAAGAGGCCCTCGGGCCGCACGGTCAGGACCAAGAGGACCAGGATCAGGCCGACCAGGATCTCGTAGTTGGAGCTCACATAGGCATCGAACAGCTGCTCGCACACCCCGAGGGTGATGCCCCCGACCACGGCCCCCCGGATGCTGCCGAAACCTCCGATGGCCAGGGCCAAGAAGCCCTTCAAGGTGAAGCTCAACCCGATGTTGGGGTCGGAGAAGGTGATGGGGGCGATCACGAAGCCGGCGATCGCGGCCAACAACCCGGCCATGATGAAGGCCGTCCTGCTCATGGAGACCGGGTTGATGCCCCGCAGGCTGGCCGCCTCGCGGTCCTCGGCCGTCCCGCGCATGGCCTGGCCCAGCCATGATTTCGCATAGAACAGGTCCAAGATGACGATGACGACGACGAACGTGCCGATGACCAGCAGCTGGCGATACCCCAACTGCACCGAGCCGACGTGAAACCCTTGCAGCGAGAACGGGCTGGGGATGGCCACGATCGGCCGGTGGCCGAACAAGATGGCCACGACGGCCTCGAGCACGGCGGAGAAACCGAGGGTGGCGATGAACCAGCCAAAGCTGGCGGCGCCGGTCTTTTTGAGGAAGGGGCGCACGACGAACCGTTCCTCGGCCGCAGCAATGACCGCCACCCCGGCCAATACGATGACCAGAGCGGCCAGCTCGGGCAGCTTCCACACCACCAAAGTGAGGTAGGAGCCCATGACGCCCACCATCACCAGGTCTCCCTGGGCCAGGTTGAACACGCGCGTGGCGTTGAACACGACGGTGTAGCCAATGCCGACCAGGCCGTAGATGGCCCCGATGGCCAGGCCAGCCACCACCGCGGTCCAGAACAGCGTCACCGTACCGACCTCCAGGGGCTCACCGGCCCGGCCCCACCAGATCGGGACGACGGGCCGTCACCATGCGCCGGATCCCGTCGGCCAGGTCGGTTCCGGGGGGGCCGGCCAGATCCACCAACCGCGAGACGTCCACGCAGACCGAAGAGATGGTCTGGTCGGTCTCGACGAAGGATGGCTCCAGGCCGGTCAGGGCGGCTATCTCGGCGCACCACTCCTCGATGGACGACGGCGTACCGCCCCAGTTGACGGTGGTGGCCGGCACGCTGGCCGCGGCGAGCAGGCCAGGGAGGGTCTTCAGCACATCATCCTCGTGGATGGGGTTGAAGCGATTCGGACGTTCGGGGTGGAGCGGAATGTCCATCCCCGCCGCCATCATCTCCAGGTGGGCGGCGGGCCACCCACCGTTGTCGCCGTAGGGCACCGAGAGCCGGGCGATGGTGGTGGGCACGTTCCAGCGCCTGGCCCCGAAGCGAGCCACCGCCTCTGCCGCGATCTTCCCGATGCTGTAGGTCTGCATGAAGGGCATGCTCGGGGCCCAGATCCGGTGGTTGTCACCGAGGGGGTGGTCCTCGGTGAACACGGTGGCCGGCGCCGGCTCGTACACGGCGGTCGACGAGCAGTGCAGAAAGGCCCTGACCCCGCGGCAGTGCTCCATCAAGAAGCCGACCGATCCGGCCGATGCGTCCAGGTCCTCCGTCCATCCACCCGACTTGGCGATGGCGAAGTTCAACGCGTAGGTGAAGTCCTGGGGTAGGGCGGACAGGTCGGGGGCGACCAGGTCGACGACCTCGCAGCGCACGCCCGCCCCTTCGAGCGCGGCTCGGGCCTTGGGATTGGTAAAGCGGGCGATGCCCCAGACCTCGTTGTCCTTGGCCAACGAGGTGGCCAGTGGCAGGGCCACCTGACCGGTTACCCCGACAATCAGGATCTTCTCGCCGTTCATGTCGGCCCTCCCTCTCTGTGGTGGCTCTCCTGCGACCGTAGATGCTCCCGGAGGCTCATGCCGGTCGAAGCTCGACCAGTCGGACCAGCGGGAGGGTGCGGTCGGTACGGGTCTGGTAATCGGCGTAATGGGGGCGATCGCCCACGATCCCGGCCCACGTGTCCTCGTACTCGGAACCGTCGAGGATCTGCCCCTCGGCCCAGAACCGGTGTCCCTGGTCGAGCACCAGCAACTCCGGGTTGGCGGCGCGGTCGGTCAGGTTCAGGTACCACGACGGGTGCTGGGGAGCGCCGGCAAAGGAGGCGACCACAACGCGGTGGCCATTGGGGTCGGACCAATAGGGCAAGGCGACCTTGTGTTCATTGCCCGACTTCCGTCCGATCGTCCGCAACAGGACGTGCCGCATACCGGCCATGACCCAGATCTGGTCGGCGTCCGACGTCTCCATGGCGGCGACGTGTTGACGGCTGATGCCAGGGATCTCGTTGCGGGGTGGCTCGACGAACTCCTCGTTGCGCTGGTTGTCTGCCATGGCTCTTGCTCCCAACTCCCGATTCGACGGTGACGGTGGTCCAGTGACGACGGTCAGCTCTTGACTGGCACCCGGCCCAGGCCCCCGGCATAGGGCGGCCCCATCTGACACACGGCCGGCCCGAACGAGCCCACCAACCCGAAGTGGTTCGTGGGTGAGAACTTGTAGGAGAGACCGAGGAACTGCTTGCTGGTGATCCCCTCGATCGCCTTCTTGATGGCTGCCGGGTCCGTCGAGTGGTACT
>JAUTXB010000284.1 GCA_030838245.1 Acidimicrobiaceae bacterium | reverse complement strand
TCGTCCTCGGCCACTCCGATGACGTCGAGGTCCTCGGGACGCTCGAGCTCCATCTGGCGCACGGCATCGGCCTTGCGCACGGCGTCGAGCTTGTCCCGAAGGATGGAGGCCCGTTCGAACTCCAGTGACGCCGCTGCCTCTTTCATGCCCGATTCGAGCTGGCGCTCCAGAGCGCTGGTGTCGCCCGAGAGGATGGACATGAATGCCTCCACCATCTCGTCATAGGCCTCATGATCGACAGCACCCACGCACGGGCCCGAGCACCGCTCGATGTGGTACATCAGACAGGGTCGGCCCAGGCGTTGGTGGCGATCGAATTTGTTGTTGCTGCAGCTCCGTATGGGAAAGGAGCGCAACAGCAGGTCAAGGGTGTCCCGGATGGCGTACACGTTCGGATAAGGACCGAAGTAGCGGACTCCCGATCGCTTCCGCCCGCGTACCACCGCCGGTCGGGGCCACTCCTCATCGAGCGTGATGGCCAGCCACGGATAGCTCTTGTCGTCCTTCAGGCGCACGTTGTAGCGAGGCTGGAACTGCTGGATGAGATTGTGCTCCAACAGCAACGCTTCGCTCTCCGAACCGACCACCATCCACTCGACGTGATCGGCCTGGTGGACCATCTGGGCCGTCCGGGGGCCCAGGGCGCTCGGGTCCTGGAAGTAGGAGCTCAACCGGGACCGGAGGGACTTGGCCTTGCCCACATAGAGGACCCGGCCGTGCTTGTCCACGAACTGGTACGAGCCCGGGCCCTCAGGGATGGACCCGGTGGCTGGTCTGGTCACCACCGTCCCAGTGTGCCGTGTCCTGGGCCATGGTCGTACCAACGCCAACTTGTTGCGAATATGCTGGTGAGACGCCGGCCTGGTTTCCGGCGACATATGGCTCCGGGACCGACATCCCCGCGGATGGGCGACCAGGCTGTCCCCGCCGGTCACTACCGGAGCTCCTCCCCAGGAGGTAGGACACAACATGCTGCGGCTGCAACAGGCGCTCCCCGAGCGCTATACCACTGCGCACCCCGACCAGTTGGCCCAGTGGATCGGCGACGCCAAACAGGCGCTCGGTTCCCGGCTGCTGATCCTGGGTCACCACTACCAACGCGACGAGGTCATGCGCTGGGCCGATGCCCGGGGGGACTCCTTCGGGCTCTCGCGCATCGCCGCCGAACGGCGAGATGCCGAGTTCGTCGTGTTCTGCGGCGTCCACTTCATGGCCGAATCGGCCGACATCCTTACCGGCGACCATCAACAGGTCATCCTCCCCGACCTCAACGCCGGGTGCTCCATGGCCGACATGGCCGATGTGGACGCGGTCGAAGACGCCTGGGAGGTACTGGGTGAGGTCACCGACACCGATCGGGTGGTCCCGGTCACCTACATGAACTCATCGGCTGCCCTCAAGGCCTTCGTGGGCCGGCACGGGGGCGTGGTCTGCACCTCGTCGAATGCCCGGGCCGTCCTGACCTGGGCCCTCCGACCCGACGAGTCGGGCGTGAGCCGTGGCGACCAGGTCCTCTTCTTCCCCGACCAGCACCTGGGCCGCAACACCGGGTTCCAGATGGGCTACGGGGCCGACGACATGGCCGTATGGGACCCCCGTCAGGACCGGGGCGGGCTCGACGACGTGACCCTGAAGACCTCGAGCCTGCTGCTGTGGAAGGGCCACTGCTCGGTCCACCAGCGGTTCAGCCCCGAACACGTGGCCGCCTTCCGGGCCGAGCACCCCGGCGGCATCGTGATCGCCCATCCCGAGTGCTCCCACGAGGTGGTGGAACTGGCCGATCAGGCCGGGTCCACCGACTTCATCATCCGGGCCGTGGCCGACGCCCCGCCCGGATCGGTCATCGGGGTGGGGACCGAGATCCACCTGGTCAAGCGGCTCAATGACGAGACCCCGGACAAGACGGTGGTCTCGCTCGATCCCCTGATCTGCCCCTGCTCGACCATGTTCCGGGTCGACGCCGCCCACCTGGCCTGGATCCTCGAGGGGCTGGTGGCCGGCGAGGTGCGGAACCGAATCACCGTCGACCCGGACACGGCCACTTGGGCCAAGGTGGCCCTGGACCAGATGCTCGTCACCGTCTGAGCTGGCCCATCCGGACCGGCTGGGTCAGCTGGCCTTTCGCTTTCGTCGCCCGATGCCCAGGAGCGGGGCCAGGACCTCGCCCGTGTAGCTCGATGTCACCCGGGCCACCTCTTCGGGGGTGCCCACGGCCACCAACGCTCCCCCACCATCGCCGCCCTCGGGCCCGAGGTCGAGGATCCAGTCGGCGCTCTTGACCACGTCCAGGTTGTGCTCGATCACGATGACGGTGTTCCCCTGGTCGACCAGCCGGGTGAGCACATCGAGGAGCTTGCGCACGTCGTCGAAGTGCAGCCCGGTGGTGGGCTCGTCCAGCACGTACAGGGTGTGCCCGGTGGAACGCCGGCTCAGCTCGGAGGCCAGCTTCACCCGCTGGGCCTCACCGCCGGACAGGGTGGGTGCCGACTGCCCGAGCCGGATGTAGCCCAGCCCCACGTC
Source organism: Acidimicrobiaceae bacterium (assembly GCA_030838245.1). The sequence continues at coordinate 1,395 of JAUTXB010000284.1, read as the reverse complement.
GACCAGGGTCTGGAGGTGGCGGGCGATGGGCGGCTGGTGGATGAAGAACGCCAACGCCTCCTCGCACGACATGTCGAGCACATCGGCGATGGTCTTGCCCCGGAAGGTGACCTCGAGGGTGTCCCGGTTGTACCGCGACCCCTCGCACACCTCGCAGGGGACGTAGACGTCGGGAAGGAAATGCATCTCGATCCGGATGGTGCCGTCCCCCGAGCACGCCTCGCAGCGGCCGCCCTTGACGTTGAACGAGAAGCGCCCGGGCAGGTAGCCCCGCACCTTGGCCTCGGGCGTCTGGCTGAACAGCTTGCGGACGTGGTCGAACACCCCGGTGTAGGTGGCAGGATTGGACCGGGGCGTCCGGCCGATGGGGGCCTGGTCGACCTCGACCACCTTGTCGATGTGCTCGACCCCGGTGATGGTCTTGTGCAGCCCCGGCGGCGCCTTGGCCCGGTTCACTTGCTGGGCCAGCGAGCGCAGCAGGATGTCGTTCACCAGGGTCGACTTTCCCGACCCGGAGACACCGGTCACCGCCACCAGGCAGCCCAACGGGAAGTCGGCGTCCACGTCGCGGAGGTTGTGCTCTCGGGCCCCGACCACGGTCAGCACTTCCCCGCTGCCCTTCCGCCGCAAGTCGGGGACGGGGATGGACTTGACCCCCGACAGGTACTGCCCGGTGATGGAGTCGGCGTTGGCCAACAGCCCCTCAGGGCCGGTGACCGTTCCCGAATGGACGATGCGGCCCCCGTGCTCGCCGGCGCCCGGGCCCACGTCGACCACGTGGTCGGCCACCCGGATGGTCTCCTCGTCGTGCTCCACCACGATCACCGTGTTGCCCAGGTCCCGGAGGCGCTTCAGCGTGCCGATCAGGCGATGGTTGTCCCGCTGGTGGAGCCCGATGGAAGGCTCATCGAGGACGTAGAGGACCCCGACCAGACCGCTGCCGATCTGGCTGGCCAGGCGGATGCGCTGGGCCTCCCCGCCCGACAGGGTGGTGGCCGATCGGGCCAGGGAGAGGTAGTCGAGCCCGACGTCCAAGAGGAACTGCATCCGCTCTCGGACCTCGCGGAAGACCCGATCGGCGATCAGGTGGTCCCGGTCGGACAGGTCGAGCGACGTCACCTTGTCCACCGCCCGCCCGATGGGCAATGAGCACAGCTCGAAGATGTTCAGCCCCCCGACGGTCACGGCCAGGGAGACCGGGTTCAACCGCGCTCCCCCGCACACCGGGCAGGGCACCTCGCGGAGATACCCCTCCAGGTTGTCCCGTAGGAAGTCGGAGTCGGCCTCGGCGTGGCGTCGCTGGAGCCAGGGGACGATCCCCTCGAAGTGGGTGTGGAACGACCGTTGGCGCCCGTAGCGGTTGCGGTACTTGAGGTGGACCTGCTTGGTGCCGGC
>JAUTXB010000194.1 GCA_030838245.1 Acidimicrobiaceae bacterium | reverse complement strand
CTGTGGAGGTTGGCATCGGGGGGCGGGGGCAGCCCCGAGGTCTACCTGGCCGCCGCCCACCATCTGCATGCCATGGTCGATCCGGCATTGGTCGAGCGCCTGGCCCGGGCGGCGCTGGCCGTCGGCGCTGCCCGCTTCGATGCGGAGCTCATTCTCGGCGAAGCCCTCGCCTGGCAGGGGAAGCTGGACGAAGCCGATGCCCTCCTTGCCGGCCTGGTGCCGCTGGCCGCCTCCGACCGCGATCGGGCCCAGCTCGCTCTGGCCCGGGTCTTCCCGATGTTCTCCGACCCGGAATGGGCGACCGAGGCCGAAGCCATACTGGTCCAGGCCGAAGGGGACATCGACGACGTCGACCTACGCCATGAGGTCACGACCCGTCGAGCCATCGTCTACCACATGAACGGGCGGGCGCCCGAAGCCGTGGCCGCCGCCATCGAGGTCGTGAGCTCACCGTTGGCCAGCCCGGCCAACCAGCTCGTCGCCCATCTCACCCTCCTGCCCGAACTGGCCCAATGTGGTCACATCGACCGCGCCCTGGCCGAAGTGCCACGCGCCTTGGACACCCTCGACGCGGCTGGCAATGCCGTTCCCGAAGCGCGGGCCATCCTCCTGTTGTCGATAGCGAGGGTCCACCACATGGCCGGCAACCTGGCCGAGGCCACAACCCTCGCCCGAAGCGTCTATGAGGAAGCCGCGGCCCGGGCCGCCCGACAGTTGTGTTCCCTCGCGGCGTCGGTGCTCGGCACCATCGCGGTCGACACCGGGCACCTGTGGCAGGCCATCGGCTGGCTCCAGGAAGCGGCCGCCGATCTCCGGGAACGAGACCCCCACCGCATCCTGGCCATGACCCTGGCGGCACAGGCCCAGGCCTTGGCCGGCGCCGGGCAGACGACCCAGGCCGTCGCGGTCATGGCCGAGGCGGACGCGATCTCGCATCCGTTGCCCCCCGGGCTCCTCCTCGACGTCGACTTGGCCCGGGCGTGGGTGCTCGCAGCCACCGGCGAGGTGTCCCGAGCCCGCTCGCTGGCCCTCGACTCGGCAAAGACCGCCGGGAGGGCCGGTCGGCACGCGATGGAGCTGGGGGCCCTCCATGGTGCCCTGCGACTGGGGGCCGACGGCACCATCAGCGCCCGGATCAGCCACACGGGCACCCTGGTAAGCGGGCGGCTGTCGGCTGGTTACGTTGACCATGCCCAGGCACTTCACGCCCACGATGGCGCTCGACTCGACGCGGTCTCCGTCGCCTTCGAGCAGATGGGAGCCCTGGTCCTGGCGGCCGAGGCAGCCTGCGAGGCCGCAGCGTGTCACGATCGAGACGGCCTGGTCGTTCGCCGGATGGCATCGATGTCCCGAGCGGAGGAGGTCCTCCGAACCTGCGGCGGCCATCCCGTGACCCCCGTCCTGGCCCGGTCGGGCGCCGTCGAGGTGCTCACTCGGCGGGAGCGCGAGGTCGCAAACCTGGCCGCGCAAGGATGCTCCAATCGCGAGATCGCCAGTCGCTTGACGGTGTCGGTCCGGACCGTGGAAGGCCATCTGGCCAGTGCATTCTCCAAGCTCGGTGTCCGCGCCCGGGATGAGTTGCGTGAGTCGGGTTGAGCTCCGATCTATACGTCGAGCCGTTGGCAGGCGCTGAGTATCTCGGAGGGTCGGATAGGACTGGCTAGGCCGACGATGGGCACGGCGACAGCCAGTTGGTGTCGAGAAGAATTCGTCCCAGTGCCGTCCACGCGTCGCCGTAGTACGTATGGCGCTTGCCCGACTGCTGATCAGCCTGAGCCAGGAGACTGGTGGCCTCGGCGGCATGACCGGAGGCACGAGCAGCCGCAGCCGCGGCGACCAGCCCCAGTGGGTTCACCGTTCTGTCCACCGCCCGACCAGAGAGCGTGTACGACACAGCGGCACCGCCCTGAGCGGCATGGCCGAGGGTGGGCCATGCACCGGCCGCAGCCGTCCGGTCGGCCCGGGTACACGAAGCAGCCAACCAGACCGGTGCACGCTGGGCGTCCAGACCGTACGTCGGCGGGCCTGTGCCCGATGGGCTGCCGACCGGTTGCACTGATCCGTCCGGGGCGATGTCCACCCAATTGGGCAACAGCCCGCCCCGGCTGTGGGCCACGACGTCGGTGACCAACGCGGTGGTGGACGAGGCCAGTTGGCTCCAGCGGGGATCGCCGGTGGCCCGGCCCAGCGCTTCCATGGCCTGGGGAGCAAGGTAGCTGGGGTTCACCACGCTTGGGTTGGTCCGCGCCCACGGTCCGGCTACCAGTTCGAGGCGGCCGGCCACCACAGCAGACTCCTGGTCCAAGATGGCTGACGCTACCCGTTGCCCCTCGACGCCGTAGGCCGGTATGCCGAAGCGCTGGCTGGCCAACACCAGCGCCCATGCCGTGTCGAGATCGGCATCGCTGGCCGATTGCCCATCGACGACCGCGCCGTTGCGCCAGTGGTAGGCGAACAGTCCGTCGGCCTGTTGGAGGTGCGTCCGGTCCCAGTTCCAAGCGGCGGCAAACGCTCGCTTCTGTCCGGTGGCCACGGCCACGAGCATGGCGTAGCCCTGTCCCTCGCTCACCGTGTCGCCGCCCTGGTCCGAGCGAACGACCCGCCCGTTGGCGGCCAGGTAGCGATGGAGGAAGGCGACGGAATCGGTACGGGCCCCGGCCTCGGGGCGCACGGACAGCGGGGCCGGGGCCGACCCGTGCGGGACACGTTGGGCGCCGGCCAGGGACAGGCCGGCGATGCCGACGACGACGAGGGCGACCACCATGGCCGCCGTGATCATGCGACGGGTTGCCCCGGTCGTCCCGAGGCCGGCGGGCGGGCGCCCGTAGTCCGCGGTCACGCCGCTCACGCCGCCACCTCCTCGAGGGCGGTCCGGTCTTCCATCGGCCCGGGGACACGGACCGATCTCCGCCGCCCGACTATGGCCGACCAGGAGCCGACGACCAGCACGGATACATGGAGCAGGGCGAAGGCCACGTTGTTGAGCGTGGCCGCGGTCAGGCTCTGGTCGAGGGCGTAGCCGGTGGCCGACAGCAGCCCGGCCATGGTCACCAGGGCAGGCACGATCGCACCGGGCTGCGGCCCGTCAGCGCCGCGTTTGGCCGTGACCACGAACCGACCGCCCCGGCGGGCCAACACCAGCAGGCTCGACAGCACCTGCACCGAGTAGTTGGCGATCAGCAGCGCGAAGGCGGCGAAGGTGTACTCGCCCGCCCCGGCCACGGCCACGGCGGCGAGGCTCACGCAGAAGTACGGCGCGAAATGCAAGAGGAACTGGTCAGCGGTGGCCCCGGCCAGCGGTTGGGCCCCGAAGAAGATCCGGATGGCCGGAAGCACCATGTAGAGGGCGAACGTCCATCCCGACAGGAAGAACATGGCAGACAGCAGATACTGCTGTCGCAGCCGCCAGGGCAGGCGGGCCTTGATCACCGCCGGCACCGCCGCCAGGCACCCCCTCGCCCACCGTCGCTGTTGGCTCACGTAGGAGGCCATGTCCTCGGGGCCCAGTCCCTGGGCCAGCACCTCGTTCACATACACGGACCGCCAGCCCTGTTCGTGGAGTACGACGGAGAGCTCGAAGTCCTCGGTCAGCGAGCCTTCGGGGAACCCACCGGCCTGGTCGAGGGCCTGTCGGCGAAAGAGCACGTTGGTGCCGCAACAGAACATGGAGCCGAGAGCGTCCTTGCCCCGGGCGATGCCACCGAAGAAGAGGGCCTGTTGGGACCAGGCGGCGGCGGCCAGTCGGCCGCTGCGGGCATTGGCGTAGTACTGGGGTGTCTGGACGAAGGCCACGCCCTCGTCCTCCATCCATCCCAGCGTGGCCTGGAGGAACCGGGGATCGGGAACATGGTCGCAGTCGAACACGACGACATAGGGCGCCTGCGTGAGAGCCAGGGCGTGGTTCAGGTTGCCCGCCTTGGCCCCGCGGTTGCCGTCGCGCCGGACGTAGCGGGCTCCCGCTCTCTGGGCCAGGGCGGCCAGCTCCGGTCGGCCGGCGTCGTCGAGTAGGTGGACGGTCACCTCGGCGCCCTTCAACCCGACGGCGGCCGCCACGGTGGGGGCCACCACATCGATTGGCTCGTTGTACACCGGGATCAGGACGTCGACGGCGGGTGGCGCCCCGGTCCAGCGGGGGGCCGGCCCGCGGTCCCGCCCGTGCCAGCACGTCCACCAGAAGCCGGCCGCCTGGACCAGGTTGAACAGCTCGGCGGTGATGAGCAGTCCGTAGAGGGCGGGGTTGCCGACCCGGTCCACTCGGAGCAGCCACTCGAAGTACCACAGGGCAAGGACGACGCTCACCGGGACGAGCACCCGCAGCTTGGCCTGGGCGGCGCGCCACTCCTCTGGGCTCCGCCAGTCTGGGGTCCCGAGGCGGACGTCGCCGCTCCCGTCAGAACGGTCATCGAAGAAACGTGTCGTCAACGGAACTCCCATATCTCGACGTTGGCCAGATTCCGGCGCTCGACCAGCCGCCCATGGACCCGGAGCGTCCGTAACGAACGCGACAACGTGGCCGTGTCCGTCGGACCCTTCATCAGCGCCCGGCTGGCCACCACGAACACCTCGTGGTGGCCGGTGGGCTGATTGGGGCTGGTGCTGAGCGGCTCGAGCGTCATGTCGGGCGCGTAGTACTGGACCACTTCTCGGAGGTCGGCCGGGTCGTAGAGCACGACATCGCCTGGTCGGGCGTGCACCTTGATGGCGGCCAGCGCACCGCGGAAGTCATAGAGGCGAGGATTGGTGCCGTTGTGCTGGTGATCGACCAGCCCGAC
>JAUTXB010000178.1 GCA_030838245.1 Acidimicrobiaceae bacterium | reverse complement strand
CCAGGCCTCGGAGAAGGTGCCACGCGCCCGATTGCTCGAAGGCGACATGAAGGCGTTCTCCCTCGGGGAACGATTCGACGTGGTCATCTGCGTGTTCGACAGCCTGAACCATCTCTTGTTCTTCGGTGACTGGGAGTCGATGTTCGATGCCGTCCACGACCATCTGGTCGAGGGGGGCCTATTCATCTTCGACGTCAACACCGTGGGGGAGCTCCGTCGACTGGGTGAGGAGTCGCCCTGGGTCGACGACTTCGAAGGGGGCGTTGCCATCATCGACGTATCGTTCGCCGAGGATGGCGAGTCCGAGGGCATCTCGGTGTGGGACGTCCGCATCTTCGAGGAGGTCGGGCCCTCCAGCTACGAGCTCCATCGCGAGCGCATCGGCGAGCTCGCCGTCCGGCTGTCCCGGATCAAGTCCGCGCTCCAGGCGAAGTTCGCCCTGCTCGAAGAGACGAGCGAGAGCGGTGGGGAACCGAGTGACGAGTCGATCAAGGCGCACTTCGCCTATCGCCGGCTTTCATAAGGGAGGCCACGGTGCACCGGCCGGCACTCAGTTCACCGGGGCCGCCACGGCGCACCGGCCGGCACTCAGTTCACCGGGGCCGCCACGGTGCACCGGCCGGCACTGTGTCCGTGTCGCGTCCAGAACGCAAGAGCTGACCGGCCAGCGCTCCGGTGAACGTGCCGTGCCTCACCAGCTCCGAGCCGTTGACCACGACGTGCTCGATGCCCGTGCCCTCGGCGTAGAGACGGCTGGCGCCACCGGGCATGTCGTCGCGCGTGCGGTCGGGTCCATGTCCGACCGTCGCCGGATCGAAGATCACCAGGTCGGCCCACCAGCCTTCGGCCACCCGTCCCCGGTGCTTGAGCCCGTAGAGGCGGGCAGGGACATCGGTGAGCAGGTGCACCGCCTCTTCCCAGCTCAACAGCGCTCGCTGTCGTACGGCGCCACCCAGCAGGGCGGTCGAGTAGATCGCGCCGCACATCATGTCGAGGTGGGCCCCGGCATCCGATCCGCCGATGACGGTGCGCGGGTCCCGCCATAGGTTGGCCCGGGCCTCCCAGTCGGCGTCCGAGTCGGCCATGGGAGGTCGAAGCCCGGTGCGGAGCTCGTCGGCCACCACGATGTCGATGAGGGCATCGAAGGGCTGCTGGTTGCGTTCGAGGGCTACATCGCCCACCGTGCGACCCTCGTAGCCGGCGTTCTCGGGGGCGAACGTCTCGTCGAGCGTCAGGCGTCGCCAGGTCACCAGGTTGCGGAGGATACCGGCCTCATCCGAGTTGGCTCCCTCGTCCAGACGCCGGCGGACTTCGGGGTCCCGCAGGGCGGCCAGGCGCTCCGCCTTGGGGAGGGACAGCATGTCGCTCCAACCGGGCAGCCCTTCGAGGATGGGACTGCCCTCGAACGAGAGCCGGATCCTCATGTTGTGGGGCAGGGTGAGGGCCACGACCGTGCCGCCGTGTTCTGCCGCGGCGTCGGAGGCGGCGAGCTGCGAGGCCGTGCGCTCGGTGGTCGTGGCCGAGGTACCGAGCACGTTCCAGTTCACCGGCCGGTTCGCCAGTCGGGAGACGGCCGCCATCATGCTCGTCTCCTCCTGGCTGAAGCCGCTCAGGCAACCCTGGACGATCATCTCGATCGTGGTTCCCGGATAGTCGGCCACCACGGCGGCCATCGACTCGATCTCGGAGCGCGAGGCGGCACGCGAGGGCACCGGCCGTCCCTCGCCATCATGGTGGGTGTGCGCTTGCGAGGTGGAGAAGCCAATGGCGCCGCTGGCCAGCGCGGCGCGCAGTGACGCCACCATGGTCGCCACCTGGTTGTCCGTGGCCCGTTCGGAGACCGCGTCGTCGCCCATGACCGTGCGTCGGAGGGCAGAGTGGCCGACCAGGAACCCAGCGTTCACCCCGATCCCGCCCTCGAGCCGATCCAGCCATTGCCCGAAGGATGTCCACGACCAGTCGAGGCCCGCTTCCAGGGCGGCCAGCGGCATCCCCTCGACCTTGGCCATCATCCGGGCCAGGTACCCGGCATGGTCCGGTCCGTTCGGTGCCAGCGAGAAGCCGCAGTTGCCGCCGAGCACCGTCGTCACGCCGTGGAGCGGGGAAGGGCTTGCCGTCGGGTCCCAGAAGAGCTGGGCGTCGTAGTGGGTGTGCAGGTCGACGAAGCCCGGAGCCACCAGCAGCCCGTCGGCCTCGATGATCTGGGTGGCGGGCTCATCGATCTCGCCAAGGGCCACCACCCGCCCATCCCGGACGCCGACGTCGGCTCGTCGTGGGGGCGAGCCGGTCCCGTCGACCAGCGTGCCACCTCGGACCAACAGATCGAGCACTCGAACGCCTCCCCCAGAATCGCTGATCGAGCCGAAGGCTCTGCAGCTCAACGGTGACAACGATAGTTTCGGAGGTTGCAGAGAGCGAACGGAGAGGCGAGGAGTGATCGGTGAGCCAGGTCGTCGGCACTACCCATGCGCTCCTGCCTGACCCCGAGCCGAGAGAGATCCGGGTGCCCATCATCTCGGTCGACGATCACCTGATCGAGCCGCCCGATCTCTTCGAGGGACGGCTGACCCGAAAGCTGGCCGCCGCCGCCCCCCATGTCGTGGAGCTCGAGGGTGGCGCCCAGTCATGGGTCTACGAGGGAAATCTCTATCCCAACGTCGGGCTCAACGCGGTCATCGGCCGGCCGAAGGAAGATTGGAGCATGGAGCCGGCACGCTTCGAGGACATGCGCCCGGGCTGCTACGACATCGACGCCCGGGTCGCCGACATGGACACGGCAGGGATCTGGGCGTCTCTGTGCTTCCCGTCACTGGTGGCTGGGTTCTGCGGTGCGGTCTTCTCGCGATCGAACGATCCCGAGCTCGGGCTGGCTTGCCTTCGGGCGTGGAACGACTGGCACCTCGAGGTGTGGGCCGGCAGCCATCCCGATCGCATCATCCCACTGCAGCTTCCCTGGCTGCCTGACGTCGAGCTGGCGGCGACCGAGATCCGGCGCAATGCGGAACGGGGCTTCGCCGCGGTGAGCTTTCCCGAGTTCCCGTCGCACCTCGGCTTCGACTCCATCTTTTCGGGCCACTGGGACCCGATCCTGGCCGCCTGCGAGGAGACTGGGACGGTGGTGTGCCTCCATACCGGCTCCTCATCTTGGGTGCCGGTGGCCTCGCCGGACCCCCCGTTCGAATTGTTGCCGACGCTCTTTCCCGTCAACGGGCTGGTGGCCACGGCCGAATGGCTGTGGTCCGGCGTGCCGCTCCGGTTCCCGGAGCTCTCGATCGCCTTGTCCGAGGGGGGCATGGGATGGGTGCCCATGCTCATCGATCGGGTCGACTATGTGATCGCCCACTCGGCCTCGGGGATCAACAGCACAGCCTGGCCTTCCGACCTGTTGCCCAGCGATGTGCTCCGTCGGAACTTCTGGTTCTGCAGCATCGACGATCCCTCGATCGTCCCCCTGCGCCATGTCATCGGGGTGGACCACATCATGGTCGAGAGCGACTACCCCCATGCCGACTCGACGTGGCCCGATACCCAGGCGGTGGTGGCAGCCAGCATGGGGCAACTACCCGAGGCCGAGCTCCGAGCCATAGCCGGCGGCAATGCCGCCCGACTGTTCGGCCACCCGCTCCCCGAGCGCGACGACTGGCGCCGACCGTGAAGCCACTCGGGGTCGACCACGTTGCCATCAATGTCGACGACGTGGCCGAATCGGTGGCGTTCTTCACCGAGGTGCTCGGGCTCACGTTGCGGAACGACCGGCCCGACCTCGGGATCGACGGTGCGTGGCTCGACGCCGGTGGCCAGCAGGTACACCTGCTCGAGGCGCCGCTGCCACCGAACCTGGGGCAGCACCTCTCCCTCTTGGTGTCCGACCTGGACGACGTGGTGGCAGAGCTTCGCCGTCGCGGGGTGACGGTCAGCGAGGCCATGGGGGTGGGCCACGACCGCCAGGCGTTCCTGGTCGACCCGTCCGGCAACGCCGTCGAGCTGCACCAGCGTGGTCGCTCAGGAGCCTGAGCACTCGCACGATCCGATCAATCACGACGCTCGGTGGTCCTGCCCCGCTGCTCCGTGAAATCGGCATTCCCACACCGCGACATTGGAAGAAATCGTGCCGTGATGGTTGGTCGCCAAGTCCGTTCTCTTGGCATTCGCGTGCATCTCACCCCACAGATCGGAGCACCCGGACCGTGACCAATTCTCGGCGTCATCGCACCGGTCGGCCCACCAGGAAGAGGCATCTGGCTCCCTGGGCCTGGATAGGGGTGGCGATGGTGCTCCTGGCCAACGGGGCCCGGTTGCGCGGGCGCCTCGCCCACCTGAGGACGTTGGCGCCATCATCGGAACCTGTCGACCCGATGTACCACTTCCTGGTGGGCGAAGGCGTGGCCTTGGACGAAGCGACCCGCCGCGCGGCCAGTGCCCATGCGCGCTCGGAGGGCGTCGCCGTGCTCGACTTGGTGCCCGAGGACCTGACCGTCGAGCGAACCCTCGATCTGGCCCGCATGGTCGATCCTGAAGCGGTTCGCCACGAGCCCTTGTCCATCGGCCGGAGTGCCGGCCACGCCACCTTGGTCGACGACGACGTCATGCGACGGGTGTCGTCGGGCCAGCTGGCCGACGTCGATCTGACCGCCCCGCTCGACCCGGCCACCTACGTCCGGGTGGCGGAGGCCCTCAAGCGGTATGCGGCACGATCGAGCGCGCTGGTCGTAGCTCCCGGCTTGACCGCCGCGCCCGACGACCCTGCTCGTCGGCGCCACGCCATCCACGCCATGTACGGCGACGCATTCGGCCTCAACTTCGCGGCCCCGGTTGCCGTTCTGGTCACGCTGGTCACCGGGCTGGTCGTCGCCCCGTGGGCCGGCCTGGTCGCCCTCGGTGCCTTTTGCCTCCAGCCGCTGGTCGCCTTGGCCCGGGTCCCGGTGCGATCGGCCGACCGTGCCTGGCTACCGGCAGTTCGGTGGGCTCTTTGGCCCTACCGCCTGGTGCGGACCATCGTCGGGCAGTGGCCCAGTTCGGACAGCCGCGACCTGGTGGAGGAGCTTCGGCCCGTCTATGCCGATCTCATCGCCGCCGGCGAGAGCCAGTTCTGGGAGCCCCGACGGATCGATTGCCCGTTTTGCCACTCCGACCAGCTACGGCCTCGGGTCCGTTGCTCTGATTTCCTTCGTCACAAGCCCGGCTCGTTCGTCCTCGACCAGTGCGCCGCCTGTGGGCTGATATTCCAGAATCCGCGGCTGTCGACCGCGGGGCTCGACTACTACTACCGGGACTTCTACGACGGGTTGGGCGAGGGCCTGATGGCGTCGGTGTTCGACTTCGGAGATTCCACTTACCTGGACCGCGCCGAGATGGTCCAGAGCGTGGCCACGCCCAAGCGATGGCTCGACGTGGGAACCGGACATGCCCATTTCTGTCTCGTCGCCTCCACCGTGTTGCCCGACACCCGGTTCGATGGCCTGGACATGAGCGAGAGCGTAGAGGAGGCCGAACGCCGGCGGTGGATCAGTACGGGGCATCGAGGCACATTTCCCGAGCTGGCACCGTCACTGGCCGGTCAATACGACGTGGTCAGCATGCACCACTACCTGGAGCACACCATCGATCCCCGGGCCGAGCTGGACAGTGCCGTATTGGTGCTGTCCGAAGGTGGCCATCTGCTCATCGAGCTCCCGGACCCCGAGTCGGTGTGGGGTCGGGTGCTCGGGAGGTACTGGCTCCCGTGGTTCCAGCCCCAGCACCTCCACCTGATGTCCATCGGCATTCTCGAGGAAGCGCTTACCGAGCGGGGGTTCACCATCGTGGCCAGAGTTCGCGCCGAGGCGTCGCAGTCGTCCGACCTGACGGCAGCCGTCTGGATGCTCATCGGGCGCTTCGCTCCTCCGAACAACCTTCCGTGGCTGCCTCGACCCACAGCCCTCAGTCGCATCCGGCGGACCGCCGGCGTCGCCCTCGGCGCGCTGCCGCTGGCCGGAGCCCTGGGCATCGATGCCCTGCTGGCCTGGCTGCCCAGCCGCCCGGGCCAGTCGAACGCCTACCGCCTCCTGGCTCGTCGATCGGCGCCGGAATAGCGGCAGCGAACACGGGCGACCCGCTGGGTGGCCGCGATGAACGTGTCGGCTTAGGTACCTCCGGGCGTGGGTATCGGGAGTTCATGGCCCAATCCGTACAGGCAGTTGCCTACCGGTCGAGCCTGCCCATCGCTGATCCCGAGAGCCTGTTCGACGTCGAGGTACCGGTCCCGGTCCCTCTGGCCAGGGACCTCCTCGTGAGGGTGCACGCCGTCTCGGTCAATCCCGTCGACGTCAAACGGCGGCTCGGGAGCGACCCCGCCGGACAGGTGCGCATTCTTGGCTGGGACGCGGCTGGTGTCGTCGAAGCCGTCGGCAGTGAGGTCTCGATGTTCGCGGTGGGCGACGAGGTCTACTACGCCGGAGCCATCGACCGACCCGGTACGAACGCGCAGCTACACGTGGTCGACGAGCGAATCGTCGGAGCCAAGCCGTGCGAACTCAGTTTCAGCGAGGCGGCGGCATTGCCGTTGACCGCACTGGTGGCGTGGGAGTCGCTCTTCGACCGGTTCAGGTTGACCCCCGAGAGCATGGGCACGCTCCTCGTCCTTGGCGCCGCCGGTGGGGCCGGCTCCATGGTGGTGCAACTCGCCCGGGCGTTGACTGGGGTGGAGGTGGTCGGCACGGCCTCGACCCCGGAATCGCAGAAATGGGTTCTCGGGCTGGGCGCCCACGATGTGATCGATCACCACGACCTCGCCGCACAGGTCAAGGCGGCGGTGCCGAACGGGGTGGACTACCTCTTCTCGACGCATTCAGCCGGCAACGTCGACGCGTTCGCAGAGATCCTTGTGCCCGGCGGGGAGATCACCGCCATCGATGACCCGGAGAACCTGGACCTGATGCCGCTGAAGGCCAAGAGCATCACCTGGCACTGGGAGCTCATGTTCACCCGGTCGCTCTTCCAGACATCGGACATGGTGGTTCAACATGACGTGCTCGACACGGTGGCCGAGCTGGTCGACGCCGGCACCGTGCGCACGACGATGACGAACGAGCTCAAGCCATTCAATGCCACGACCATGCGACATGCCCACCGACTGATCGAAAGCGGCCACACCGTGGGCAAGGTCGTTGTGGCCGGCTTCTAGGGCCGGCGTTGCACCCGCACGAGGAGTACCGGCGCGCCGAGTCACCCGGTGGGACGTCGGATGGCCTACCAGTACAGAGCCCCCGTACACTGCGAGAACAGCGCCAGGTGCGCCGAGCGGTGAGGGAGGAGCGACGCGATGAGTAACACGGCCACGGCGGTTGTACCCGAACCGGTTCCCGCGCTGTCTCACCGCCGGGTGCTCATCGTCATCGGGGCGCTCATGCTAGGGATGTTCCTGGCAGCCTTGGACCAGACCGTCGTGTCCACCGCCCTTCCCACCATCGTGGGGGACTTGCATGGCGCCTCCCATCTGAGCTGGGTGGTCACCGCCTATCTGCTCGCTTCAACGGTGTCCACGCCGCTGTGGGGAAAGCTCGGCGACATGTACGGGCGGAAGGTCTTCTTTCAGGCCGCCATCGTCATCTTCCTGGTCGGTTCGGCCCTCTCCGGCCTGAGCCAATCGATGCTCGAGCTGATCTTGTTCCGGGCTATCCAGGGCCTGGGCGGCGGGGGCCTGATGATCGGCGCCCAGACCATCGTCGGTGACATCGTCTCTCCTCGCGATCGCGGTCGGTACATGGGGCTGTTCATGGCCATGTTCGGGGTGACCACCGTCATCGGACCCCTCATCGGCGGTTTCTTCGTCGACACAATCGGTTGGCGATGGATCTTCTACATCAACATTCCCATCGGTGCGATCGCCTTGGTGGTCACGACCTTCTCCCTACCCGGAGCCTTGAGCCGTGTGCACCGGGTCATTGATTACCTGGGCACTGCCCTCGTGGCCCTGGCTGCCACCTGCCTGGTGCTGTTCACCAGTCTGGGAGGCACCTCGTATTCGTGGACCTCGCCGTTCATCATCGGCTTGGCCGTGGCCGGTGTGGTCTTCACCGTCCTCTTTCTCTGGGCGGAGCGCCGGGCGGTCGAACCGGTCATCCCTCTCCCACTGTTCACCAACAGAGTATTTGCAGCTTCCAGCGCCATCGGCTTCGTCGTCGGGTTCGCCATGTTCGGCGCCCTGACCTTCATTCCCCTGTTCTTCCAGGACGTGAAGGGCATCAGCCCCGTTCTGTCAGGGGTGCGGCTCTTCCCACTCATGGGTGGTCTCCGGGTCGCCTCTAGCGGCTCCGGCCTGCTGGTCAGCCGGTGGGGGCGCTACAAGATCTTTCCGGTGGTCGGCACCGGGCTGATGACGATCGGGCTCTACCTCATGTCGTTGATCGGGGTGACCACCGGGGCCTGGGCGACGGCCGCGTACATGGTGGTGTTCGGCCTGGGCCTCGGGCTGGTGCTGCAGGTGCTCACCGTCGCCGTCCAGAATGCCGTGCCCTACGAGGAGCTGGGTACGGGTACATCCGGGGTGACCTTCTTCCGCATGATCGGTGGTTCGTTCGGGACGGCGGTATTCGGCGCCATCTTCGCCAATATTGTGGTTCACAACATCCTAAACGCGTTGCACCTGGCCAAGGCACCCAGCGGGTTCAGCCTCAATGCCGACAACCCCTCGGCCATCCACAAACTCCCCGCGGCCCTTCAGTCCGGTGTGGTCCAGGGCATCGCCCATACCGTCTCAACCATGTTCCTCATCGGAGTTCCCATCGCCTTCGCCGCCTTCCTGCTCAGCTGGACGTTGCCGGAGATCGAACTGCGGAAGTCGATCCGTGCGTCCGATCCGGCGGAAAACCTCGGCCTGCCCGAGCCCCGGACCTCGTTGGGCGAGGTGAGACGGATTCTCGAGCGGGCGGCCAGCCGAGAGAATCGCGGTGAGCTCTATGAGACGCTCTCGGCCCGGGCCGGGCTTGACCTCGAACCCCGGGCCAGCTGGCTCCTCTACCGGTTGGCCGACCGGCCCGACTGCACGATCGAGGAGGTGGGGGCGCGACTGAAAGTCGATCCCGAGCGCTTGCAAGACGGAGTGAGGTCGCTGGTATCGGCGGGATTGGTGGAGCGGGTCGACGGCGCCGAAGGCCACAAGCTGGTGCTTACCGCCTCCGGGCACGATGCCATCGAGAAGCTTGCTGTCGCCCGACGTCAATCGATGACCGAGCTGCTCGAGGGATGGGATCCCGAGACTCACCCCGAAGTGGTCGACTTGATCCGGGAACTGGCCAACGCCCTCCTGGCCGACGACGACAAGCTGCTGGCCGACGCCCGGGCGGCCACGACGGTCTGAGTGATATGGAACAGTAGGGTCAGGGTCTACCGCGACGGGTCGACCAGGCAGCGACGTCCGCCGGTCATCTCCTTGCCTAACCGTCGAGTCCGCCCCGCTGCACGAGTTGCTTGGCGATGAGGTTCCGTTGGATCTCGTTGGTGCCTTCACCCACGATCATCAAGGGCGCATCGCGGAAATAGCGCTCCACGTCGAACTCCGTGGAATAGCCGTAGCCGCCGTGGATCCGGATGGCGTCGAGTGTCACTTTGGCGGCCATCTCGGACGCGAACAGCTTGGCCATGCCCGCCTCCATGTCGGCGCGCCGTCCGGCGTCGACCCGTTCGGCGGCGAGGAGGTTGAGCTGGCGGGCCGCGGTGATGGCCGTGGCCATGTCGGCCAAATAGTTACCGATCGATTGGTGCTCCCAGATGGGTTTCCCGAAGGCCTGTCGCTGCTGGGCATAGGCGAGAGAGTCGTCGAAGGCGGCCCGGGCCACACCGATGGCTCTGGCCGCCACCTGGATGCGCCCGACCTCCAGGCCGGCCATCATCTGCGCGAAGCCCCGACCCTCCTCGCCCCCGAGAACGGGCTCGCCGGCGACGAAGCAATCGTTGAAGCTGAGCTCGCAGGTCTCGACGCCTTTGTACCCGAGTTTGGGCAGGTCACGGGAAATGTCGAATCCGGGGACCTTTTCGACCAACACGATGCTGATCCCCGTGTGGGCGGGCGTCGCCTCGGGGTCGGTCTTGCAGAGCAGTGCGACAAGGCCGGACCTGCGGGCGTTGGTGATCCACGTCTTGGAGCCGTTGACTAGGTAGCCACCGCTGACCCTCCGGGCCACCGTCCGAATGGCCTGGAGGTCGGAGCCACCGTCCGGCTCGGTCAGAGCCATGGTGGCGCGCAGTTCCCCGGTAGCCATCGACGGCAGGTACCGCTCACGCTGCTCGACCGTACCGAAGCGCGACAGGAGCTTGGACACCACCGAGTGCCCTCCGAACGCCCCGGCCAGGCTCATCCAACCCCGAGCTAGCTCTTCGGTTACCCCGGCGTAGCAGGCCGTCGACACTCCGGAGTCCCCGTATGGCTCGGGAATGGCTAGACCGAACACCCCCATCTCCTTCATCTGCTCGATGAGCCGGTCCGGATAGCGGTTGGCCTGCTCGAGGTCGTGGACGACCGGCCGCACCTCGGTGTCCACGAACTTGGCCATCAGATCGAGGATCGCTTGCTCCTCGTCAGTCAGCGTTGGCACAGCTGTCTCCTCGGTCGACTCCGGGTCGAAGCGTTGCCTCATCGTATTGGATATGGAAAACGTCGTTGTTGGCGTGCGGCCCACCGGTCGGTTGGGAACCCGAGAAGCCGACCGCTATCGTGCCTGATCAGGTCGGCACCGGGGTTCACCCGAGCTGACCCGAACGACTCGGTGAGCAAAGGGGAACTTCCAAATGACCGACCTGGCGCCCGTGGGGCGAGGCAAGCCGGCGGCGGAGCTGACAGTGGACGACCTGCCCACCTACCCCCCCACATTGTGGGGCCTGCTGGAGCTGCGAGCTGCAGCCACCCCGGACCGGGTGCTGCTGGAGGATGACACCGGCCGCACCATGACCGCGGCCCAGTGGCGGGACACGGCCGAACAGGTGGCCGCGGCCCTCTATGCCCGAGGGGTCACGACCGACACTCCGGTCAGCTGGCAGCTGCCCACCACCCACGAGGCCGCCGTGCTCTTGCTCGCTCTGGCCCGCTTGGGGGCGGTCGAAAATCCCATCATTCCCATCCTGCGCCAACGCGAAGTCAGCTTTATCGTGGGCCAGACCGGCGCCCGGCTGCTCATCACCCCGAGTGTCTGGCGCAACTTCGACTACGGCGCCCTGGCCCGGAACATCGCCGATACGCACGGTTGCGAGACCCTGGTGCTCGACCGAGGGGGGCTGCCGCTCGGCGATCCCTCGATTCTGCCTCCGCCTCCCACCGGCGAGGGCGATCCCGTCCGGCACATCTTCTACTCGTCGGGCACGACGGCCGACCCGAAGGGGGCGCGCCACACCGACATGTCGCTCATGTCCACGGCCAATGGCCCGATCCTCAATGCCAACAGCGACGACGTCATGCCCCTTCCCTATCCGTATACCCACGTTGGGGGCTTCGCCGTCACCGTGTCCACCCTCTACACCGGATCACGGATCCTCATGATCGAGATCTTCGACCCGGTGAAGAGCCCGCTGGTCATGTCCGCGCACGGCGCCACTCGGCTCGGCAGCTCACTACCCTTTTTCATCGCCTATGCCGAGGCCCAGCGACACCACGGCTCCGAGCCGCTGTTCCCCAATCTGGTCTCCCTCTCTTCGGGTGGCGCACCCAAGCCTCCAGAGCTCTTCTACGAGATGAAAGAGCTCTTCGGCGTGCCCATCCTCTCGGCCTGGGGCCTGACGGAGTTCCCCATCGCTACGGGCTCGTTCATGGACGACCTCGATGAGGATCTGGCCGTGGCCGAGGGACGAGCCCTTCCCGGCATCGACCTCAAGATCGTGTCGGCCGAGGGGACCGTGCTCCGGCCCGGTGAGGAGGGGGAGGTCCTGGTGCGCGGGCCTCAGGCTCTGAAGGGATACGTCGACGCCAGCCTCGACGCCGCCGCCTTCGACGACGAGGGCTTCTTCCGCACCGGGGACCTGGGCGTGGTCGGGCCCCGGGGCCACCTGCGGATCACGGGCCGGACCAAGGACATCATCATCCGCAATGCCGAGAACCTGTCGGCCCTCGAGATCGAAGGCGTCGTCTACACCCACCCCAAGGTGTCCGACGTGGCCGTCATCGGTGTCCCCGATCCCCGCACCGGCGAGCGGGCCTGTGCCGTGGTGGTGCTGGCCGAGGGCGTGGGCTCGCTGACCCTGACCGAGGTGGTCGAGCACTGCCGGTCCCATGAGCTGGCCAATCAGAAGATTCCCGAACGCCTGGAGATCGTGACCGAGTTGCCCCGCAACCCGATGGGCAAGATCTTGAAGCAGGAGCTACGCAGGCAGTTCTCGACGCCGGCTTGACCGTGTCGGCCGTCAGGTTGCGGTGCACCCTTAGTGGGTCCGCTTTCCGGCACGCAGCGACGCGACCGCCTTGGCGATCCGTGCACTCCGGGTTTCCGCCCGTTTGGCCTCCTGGACCCAACGGACCCACTCCTTGCGGTGGGTGTAGGCCAGCTGGTCGAAGAACTGCAGTGCCGTGTCGTCATGAGCGAGCGCTTCGGCCAGATCGTCGGGAACGGTGACCTGGCGCGGCGCCGTGTCGAGGACGACGTCGATGTCGACCTGGTCCCCTGCGGCCACACCGGCCGCAGATCGGTTCTCGGCGCTGAGGGGGACGAGAAATCGGCCGCCCATCGACGCCACGGTTGTGCGGTAGGTGTGGCCGCCGATAGTGACTCTGACTCGAGGTCGCTTCCCCGAGCTGAGTGTGGATACCACGTCGTCGGGCACCTCCAACCCGGTCGCTGTCTTTCCGCCGCGTTCGACCGTCGTACGAAACTTCATCGCCCCGGATCCCTCTGTGCGGTATCGGTGGGCGTCTCTTTTTCGACCCCGAAGCGCTCGTAGTAGAAGGCCAGGGCCTCGGCTCGCTCGGCCCTGTCGATGCCCAGGACCTCGGGCTGATAGGTGATCGTCCCGTTGCGCCCGCGCGGGTGGTCGGCCACGAACGCGTCCATGGCTCGGCGGGACTGGCTGGTGAAAGGCTGCTCGGCCAGGGCGTAGATGCTCTCCACCGTTTCGAGGTCGTGGGCCATGAACTCGTTGAACTGCACGTCGATGGACTGATCGGCAGGAAGCAAGTCTCGGTCATCGGCACACGCTCGGAAGAGGTCCTCGCAGCGCGCCGACCAGTACCGGCCCATGGCCAACGGATCGACCTGCTCGGTCACCATGCGCGCCGTGTAGGTGACCATGGTCGTCATGGAAACGGTCACAGCCACCGGATCCCGGTGCGGGACCACGAACGTGGCATCGGGAAACGTGGACAGGAGGGGGCCGAACTGCTCCAGGTGCTGGGGAGACTTGAGCACCCAGCGTCGGCCGCCTCGAAGCCACTGCATCACCTGCAAGATGGTGCGTAGGTACTGGTACGAAGGAGTCTGGTCCTCGGCCTTGTAGTACTCCCGCCACGTGGGTACCAAGCCCTGGGTCTCGAACAGCATGGTCGAGAAATCGATGGCCAGGAGCTGGATCTCCTCGTGCACGTGCTCGACCGTCATCTCGTGCATCCGGTTGAAGTACGGAAGGGTCGCACCGAGCATCTCGAGCCCGAAGGCGGCCCGGCCGATCCGTGGATCGGTCGTCCCCGGTGACGGGTGCTCGTGGTCGGCGAGCACCGGCTCCAGGCTCTCCCAGTAGGGGAGGGACCGCAAGGCCGGGTCGGCACCGATCAGGTTGTGCAGATGGGTGGTACCGGTGCGGGGCAACCCGCAGATGATGATCGGTCGTTCGATCTCGACGTCGCGGATCTCTGGGTGCCGTGACAGGAGATCTTCGATCAGGAGTCGGTTCTTCAAGAACTGGACAAGTTGTGAGTACCAGGCCACCACGCCCGATGGGGAGAGTCCCGCTTCCTCGCCCAGTGCTTGGCAGAGCACCTCGATCCGGTGGCGAAATGCCGAGCCGCCGAAGTCGCTGAGTCCCGTCTCCCGACTGGCCGTTGCCATGAGGGCGCCGAGCTCGAGCGGACAGGCGGCGGCCATGTCCACCAGTGACGCCCTCAACTGATCGATCTCGGGGCTGAAGCGGGGCGATGCGAGATCGTCGAGGACAACCGGCGCCGGGCGTTCGCTCACGGCGTGATCCGTCCAGACTCGAGCGTGACGACCCGAGTCGTCGGCCGGGGCGGTGTGGCATCGGGAAGGAACCAGCGAAACCAGATCCGGCCTCGCTCGTGGCCGCCCGTCGATATCCAGTTGGCGAGACCGGGATCGTGGCGTGCCACGACCACGCGCCATGAGCCGTCGGGCTCGTACTCGAGCTGGAAGCCGTTGAGGGTGACTCGCTCGTAGTCGTAGTTGTAGGTATGAAGGAACTGGTTCCACAGGCATATGTTCCAAAAGGCACAGTGCGGCGACGTGCCCTCGATGATCAGCGCCTCGTTATCGGCGAGCTCGTAGCTGCCCATGGCATAGGCAGCATCTCCGGCGGCCCACCCGAACGTCTCGGTGGGAACCGGATAGGGCTCGTCGACCGTGTTGGGCTCGCCGAGGGAGATGGGGGCGATGCGGGCCTGGTCACGGATCCAGGTGAGCGTGGCACGAAATCGCCGGGCCAGGTCGGCATCGCTCTCCCGACGCGTCGATGGTGGGTCGACCGCCTCGATATGCCACTGTGCCCGTCGTCCGCCATCGGGGTCGGCCAGATAGTCCCTGGTGATGGCGCACACGGCGTCGGGATCGAGCTTGATCCAGTCCCCATCGTGAGGATCGGGGCTCAACACGATCGAGTACGTGCCGTCATCGGCGATGTCGAGTGAGCGATCGTTGATGGTGGCTACGATCCGGTCCGAGTAGCGACCATCGGACGGTCCCCCGTACACCGTGAGTGAGAGATAGACGGCATCTCCCACCCGACCGGTGACGATGTAGGTCCTGGCCGGATCGATCGGGGCGAACTGATAGAAGGCGTCGGCGTTGTCACCACCCCACTTCCGGTAGGGACCGACGATGTCCACGAACCGGGGGCGATCCGGATCGGCCCACATGTTTGCGTCGAGCCCGACGCCCAGCATGGTGAAGATCCATTTGTACCCCTCGAGCAGACTCTGCTCGTCTAGGTTCACCCCCGGCTCGTTGATACGACCTTCGAGCGTCCGGAGCTCGTCGACGAGCTCCTGAAATACGGCCGCCGTGAGCGGCGCAGAAGCGGGCACTGTGGCCTCGTCTCGATCCATCAGCTGGGTCTCTTTCTGCTTGCACCGGTTGAGGTCGGCAATTGTGCCCCGTTTCGATGCCGTCTGCCTCGATTCCACTCCCGGCTATCGGGCGTGAAAAGCTGTCGGGGCACGAGGGGAGCGGCGATGCACTGCGGAGTCATGGTCACGGGGTACAACCAGGGGGACTGGCCACGATTGATGGCCGGCGATTACGAACGCCCACC
>JAUTXB010000089.1 GCA_030838245.1 Acidimicrobiaceae bacterium | reverse complement strand
AGTGGGTCCGGGCGATCGGCCCGGTGGGGGATCGACGGTTGCGCCGCCCCTTCCTGCTCCGGATGTGAATCGCGTCGCACCTTCGATCGCCTGACTGGACGACAGGCTGTCCAACCCGATCCGGGTCTCGGCCATCAGGGCCTCGTGCTCGGAGAGACCCCATTGGCCGAGGAGCGACCGCCGATCATTGCGCAGACAGACCTGGGGGAGGGCGGCGAGCTCCTGGGCCAACCCGATGGCGGCCTCGAGCGCCTGACCCGGCGCCACCACCCGGTTGGCTAGACCCATGCGCAGTGCTTCTTCTGCGCCCACCTCTCTACCGGTGAGGACCATGTCGAGGGCCTGGCTCTGGCCGATAAGGCGGGGCAGTCGGATCGTCCCGCCGTCAACCAGCGGAATACCAAAGCGCCGACAGAACACCCCGAACACCGCGTCCGAAGCCATCACCCGGAGGTCGCACCAGATGGCCAGCTCCAAGCCACCCGCCACAGCGAAGCCCTCGACGGCGGCCAGCACTGGCTTGGACGTCACCAACCGGGTCGGTCCCATGGGCCCACGGCCCTCTTCCCTGATCGGTCGGGGCTCCCCCTCCGAAAAGGCCTTCAGGTCGGCACCGGCGCAGAACGTGCCACCGGTGCCGGTGAGCACGGCGACCAGGGCCGTCTCGTTGGCGTCGAACGCCTCGAAGGCTTCGAGCAGGAGCCTGGCCGTCGACCCGTCGACCGCGTTCCGTCGATGGGGCCGGTTGATGGTCACCACGGTGACCGGGCCCTGGTGGGTCACCAGCACGGGATCCGCCGTCAGGCCCTCTGGAGGGTCGAGGGTCACGAGACGTTTCCAAGAGCGAGCATGCACACGGTGGTCGATTCTCGCAGACCACCGCCGTTGGTGGGATGAGACGAAGGCCGCGAACCGGCTGGCCGCCTGCCCCTTTAAACTCGACCTCCTCGGTCGACAATAAGAGGGCAATCGTCTACGCTGGGACGGACTCCGAGATCCATAGATCCCACTACACGCTCACAGCACAGGAGGAGCATCACATGGCAATTCGTCTGGGCGATACCGCCCCTGACTTCACGGCCGACACGACCGAGGGGACCATCAACTTCCACGAGTACCTCGGCGACAGCTGGGGAATCCTCTTCTCCCACCCGAAGGACTTCACCCCCATCTGCACCACCGAGCTGGGTGCGTTCTCCAAGGCCAAGCCCGAGTTCGACAAGCGCAACGCCAAGCTGATCGGGCTCTCCGTCGACGACGTCACCTCGCACGGCAAGTGGGCCTCGGACATCGAGGAGACCCAGGGCTCGGCCCTGAACTTCCCCCTGATCGGGGACGAGGACCGTAAGGTGGCCGATCTCTACGACATGATCCACCCGAATGCCAACGACACCCTCACCGTTCGGTCGGTGTTCATCATCGGTCCGGACAAGAAGGTGAAGCTGACCCTGACCTATCCGGCCTCGACCGGCCGCAACGTGGACGAGATCCTCCGCGTCCTCGACTCGCTGCAGCTCACGGCTGACTACAAGGTGGCCACCCCGGTGAACTGGAAGGACGGGGACGACGTGGTGATCACCCCGGCCGTCTCCGACGAGGAGGCCAAGGAGCGGTTCCCCAAGGGGTTCAAGGCGCTCAAGCCCTATCTGCGGATGACCCCCCAGCCCAACAAGTAGGCCCCCGACTGCCCTCGTTGGCGGTCCGCCAGCACCGCACGGATCCGGCCCACATGGGCCGGATCCGTTTCGTTGTGCGCCGACGGGGTGGGACGGTACGGCTCGTCCGGCCAGCACTTCTGCTACCATCGTCTGTGAGGTGCGCCCCATTGGAGGGCCCCTGTCGGTGGCACCCTTCTGGAGATTCGGCCACCGGCAACGACATCCCAGAGGTCATTACCCGCATATGCCCGACAAGCAGGCCACAATTACCGAATACCGTCTCCATGAGACGGACACCGGTTCACCCGAGGTGCAGATAGCGATCCTCACCGAGCGCATCTCGCATCTCACCGAGCACCTCAAAGTGCACAAGGGCGACCATCACACCCGGCGAGGGCTGTTGAAGCTCATCGGTCGGCGCAGGCGTCTCCTGGACTACGTCAGGGACAACGACGTCGAGCGCTATCGAACCATCATCAGCCGCCTCGGCTTGCGTCGCTAACACCTAGTTCTCGTCATCGCCCGGCTTCGGCCGGGCGATGACAATTCCGCCGGCCATTGCCGGCGGGCAGTACGCCGGACGGCACAACGCGGCCGACCGGCACTCACAAACCAAACAGGGCTCCCTCAGAGGTCAGTCACCAGTTGCCGAACACCCGGCTTCCGCCCAGCGGAGATGGGGTGCTCGACCACTGGCAACTGGCTCGGGGTGCCCCCGAGAAACAAGGAGCGTCATGACCGACGCCATCACCGTATCGGCACCCATTAGCGGCACCGATCGCACACTCACCTTTGAAGCGGGCAAGCTCGCCCAGTTGGCCGACGGCGCTGTTGTCGGGCGCATCGGGGACACCGTCCTCCTGGCTACGGCCACGGCTTCGCGGTCGGTTCGAGAGGGGACGGACTTCTTCCCCCTGACCGTCGACATCGAAGAGCGGACCTACGCGGCCGGGAAGATCCCCGGTTCTTTCTTCCGCCGGGAGGGCAAGTCCTCCGACCAGGCCATCCTGACCGACCGCCTGATCGACCGCCCGCTCCGGCCCTCGTTCCCCAAGGGCTTCCGCAACGAGGTCCACATCGTGGGCACCATCTTCGGTGCCGACCAGGTCAACCCGCACGACGTGCTGGCCATCAACAGCGCGTCAGCGGCGTTGATGTTGTCCGGTATCCCGTTCGACGGCCCCATTGGTGCCGTTCGCGTCGCCTACTCGACCGAAGGCACCTGGATTCCCCACCCCAGCTTCCAAGAGGGCGAGGCCTCCACCTTCGAGCTGGTCGTGGCCGGGAGGGCGCTCAGCGACGCCGATGACGCCGACATTGCCATCATGATGGTCGAGGCCGGCGGGACCGAGCGCTCCTGGCAGTACTACGAGGAGGGTGCTCCCCGGGTCACCGAGGACGTGCTGGCCGAAGGACTCGAGGCGGCCAAGACATGGATCCGAGAGTCGATCGTGCTCCAGCGCCAGCTGGTGGCGGCGTTCGTCGAAGCCCGCGGCCCGATCGAGGCCTTGGAGTTCTCGACCTTCTCCGACTACGGCGAGGACGTCTGGGAGCGGGTGGCCGCGCTGGGAACCGATCTGGTGACCAAGGCCAACGGCTTCACGGCCAAGGCCGAGCGGAACGCCGCACTGGACGAGGCGACGGCATCGATCATCGCCTCGTTGGCCACCGAGTTCCCCGACCGGGAGCGTGAGATCAAAGCGGCGGTCCGGGGCCTGACCAAGAAGCTCGTCCGCAAGCGGATCGTCGACGAGGGACTCCGGATCGACGGGCGGACCACGTCGCAGATCCGCCCGCTGTCGGCCGAGGTGGACCTGCTCCCCACCGCCCACGGCTCTGCGCTGTTCCAGCGGGGTGAGACCCAGGTGCTGAACGTGACCACGCTGGGCATGCCCAGGATGAACCAACTGCTCGACACGATCACGCCGGTGGAGACCAAGCGGTACATGCACCACTACAACTTCCCTCCCTTCTCGACCGGTGAGACAGGCTTCATGCGCGGCCCGAAGCGCCGGGAGATCGGCCACGGGTTGCTGGCCGAGCGGGCGCTGCTGCCCGTTGTCCCCTATGAGGAAGATTTCCCCTACACCTTGCGCCTGGTGTCGGACGTCCTGTCCTCCAACGGCTCGACCTCGATGGCCTCGGTGTGTGGGTCGTCCCTGTCCATGATGGCGGCCGGTGTGCCGATCAAGGCACCGGTGGCCGGTATCGCCATGGGCCTGGTCTACGACGAAGGTAAGTACGTGACCCTCA
>JAUTXB010000066.1 GCA_030838245.1 Acidimicrobiaceae bacterium | reverse complement strand
CGACGAGGCGTTCATCGATGTCGAAGACGTCGATGATCTCGAGGACGGCCAGGTCTGCGTCATCTCGACGGGCTCCCAGGGCGAGCCGATGTCGGCCCTGTCCCGGTTGGCCGTGGGCGAGAACCGTTTCTTCAAGCTCCGCCAGGACGACGTGGTCGTCATCAGCGCCCACCCCATCCCGGGCAACGAGTGGTCGGTGGGCCGCGTCATCGACGGGCTGTACCGGCGGGGCGTCGAGGTGATCCACTCCGGCGTCGACAACGTCCACGTCAGTGGGCACGCCAAGCAGGGCGAGCTGGCCACCTTGATGTCGGTGACCCGACCCGAGTTCTTCATTCCCGTCCACGGCGAGTACCGGCACATGGCCAATCACGCCCAGCTGGCCAACACCATGGGCATCACCGATGACCGGGTGCTGTTGTGTGAGGACGGGGACGCGATACGGCTCGATGCCAATGGTCTCCGGCGAGACGGCGAGGTACCCGGCGGCTACCTGTTCGTGGACGGGAGCACGGTGGGAGACATCGGGCGCGGTGTGTTGCGGGATCGCCGCGTCCTGGCCGAAGAGGGCGTGGTCATGGTGGTGGCCACCGTCGACCTCCAGCGGGCCGAGGTGGTAGGACTGCCCCAGATCCACACCCGCGGCTGGGCCCATGCGCCCGAGACGGGTACGTTCCTCGAGGATGCCCGCCTGGTGGTCACCGAAGCCCTGGAGAAGATGCTGACCGAGGAGAACCACGACCACGAGTCGCTCAACCGGGTGGCGCGCAAGGCCGTCGGGAAGCTGGTCGGGGAGCGTACGCGCCAGCGTCCCATGATCGTCCCCGTCATCGTCACCGTCTGAAGGTCGCAGGGGATCACGCCGGTCAGGCGCCATCCACCGGAGCGCCCGAGGTCGGGTAGTAACCTGGCCCCACTGTGACGACCACTACACGGCGCCCTGCAGGTCGCCATGGCGCGGCGCGGTCCAAGGCTAAGGCCGGAGGTCGCACAGCGTCGGCCCGTTCCGGCAAGCCGTCCCCATCCAAGAAGCGCCCCGCCCGGAAGCCCGCGGCCGGCTCACGCGCCAAGACGCAGGCTGCTCGACAGCCGCCCGGCGCCTTCAGCGCGGCTTGGGAGGTCGTGGCCGAGCACGCCGCCGACGTGTGGGGCGTCCTACTGGTCACCGTAGGTGTCCTGTCGGCCCTGGCCCTCTATCTGGACGCCCTGGGCCCGGTCGGCCACGGTGTCCGTGAAGGGCTGGGCGCGTTGATGGGATGGGCCCGCTTCCTCGTCCCGGTGGCCTGCGTGGCTGTGGGTGTCCGGATGATCGCCGGACGCCGGGAGACCGAAGAAGGAGAGGTGAAGCGAGAGCCGATCAGAGCGGTGCTCGGTGCCGGGCTGGCCTTGCTCGCCGTGGCCGGGCTGGCCGCGCTAGCCGGCGGGTCGCCACGGTTCGGCGCGTCGACCACCAAGCTCTCGGGAGCGGGCGGGTGGTTGGGCGCGCTGCTGGGGAACCCGCTCCACAACGGGCTCGGCGCATTCGGCGCCGGCGTGGTGCTGGTGGCCGTGTTCATCGTGGCCACCATTCTCTTTACCGGGGTATCCGTACGGACGGCAGCGGGTGCGCTGGCTCGTGGATCTCGTTGGCTGGCCTCGGTCGCTCGCCGATCTGGCTCGCCGGCGCCCACCAACGGTCTCTCGCCTTTGGTGGAGGGGAACGGGGATCCGTTCGCGGGGGATCCGATCACCGCGCCACCAATTTCGCCTCCGGCCCCGGTCCCTGCGGCGTCAGTCGAGCCTGAGCTCCCGACCGAGGACCTGGGACCGCCCGATCCGGCGCTGCTCCCGGCGGCGGCGACCAAGAACGGCAAAGCTTCGCAGCTCGAGATGAAGCTCGGTCCATCGGTGGGCGATTGGCGCCTTCCGCCCAGCTCGGTGCTGAAGCGGACCAAGCCCCAAGCCGTAGACGAGCGCGAGATCGATGCATCGGGGGCGGCGCTGGTGACCGCTCTGGCTGCCCACGGGGTGGATACCCGGCTGGTGGGCCGCACTGTCGGACCGTCGGTGACCCGCTATGAGCTCGAGCTCGGCGCCGGCGTGAAGGTGGCCCGCGTCACGTCGCTGTCCAAGGACATCGCCTACGCCATGGCGTCACCAGACGTCCGGATCCTGGCGCCGATCCCTGGCAAGTCGGCCATCGGGGTGGAGGTGCCAAACCGCCGCCGCCAGCTCGTGGCCCTGGGCGACATCTTGGCCTCGACCGAAGCGGCCCAGGCCCATCAGGCTCTGGAGGTGGCCCTGGGCCGGGACATCGCCGGACGGGCTGTCATGGTCAACCTGGCCGAGATGCCGCACGTGCTCGTCTCGGGAGCCACCGGGTCGGGAAAGTCATCGTGCATCAACTCGGTCCTCACCTCCATCCTCATGCGGGCCACACCGGAGCAGGTCCGGTTGATCCTGATCGATCCCAAGCGCGTGGAGCTGGGCCAGTACAACGGGCTTCCCCACCTGCTCACCCAGGTGGTGGTGGACCCGAAGAAGGCGGCCAACGCACTGGCCTGGGCGGTCAAGGAGATGGAGCGTCGTTACGACCTGCTGGCCGAAGCGGGCATGCGGGACATCACCGGGTTCAACACCGCGTTCGACCGAGGCGAGCTCGACGGGCAAGAAGAGGCATTCCAGAGTCGGAACCGCCGAGTCGGGCCGGACGAGGGCGATGAGACCGGCGTCGCGGAGCGTCGGTACCAGCGACTGCCGTTCGTTCTCATCGTGGTGGACGAGTTGAACGACCTCATGATGGTGGCCGCCCGGGACGTCGAAGACTCGGTCTGTCGCATCGCCCAGATGGCCAGAGCCGTCGGCATCCACCTGGTCCTGGCCACCCAGCGCCCTTCAGTCGACGTGATCACCGGAGTGATCAAGGCCAATGTTCCGTCACGGATGGCCTTCTCCGTCTCGTCGCTCTCGGACAGCCGGGTCATCCTCGACCAGCCCGGAGCGGAACGCTTGATCGGCAAGGGCGACATGTTGTTGCTCACGGCGTCATCGTCGAACCCCCAGCGGCTGCAGGCCCCATGGGTGGGGGAGGACGAGGTTCGGTCCGTCGTCGCCCACTGGCAGCGCCAGCGGGAGATGGAGGTCGTCGCCGGCATCGAGGAAGTCGAGAGCGCCGTGAACGACGGTGCCGGTCGGCGGGACGACGGCGACGATGACGAACTGCTGGCTCAGGCCATGGACCTGGTCGTCCGGTCGCAGCTGGGATCGACATCAATGCTGCAACGCAAGCTCCGAGTCGGGTTCGCCCGGGCCGGGCGGCTCATGGACCTCATGGAGCGTCGGGGAGTGGTCGGACCCTCCGAGGGGTCGAAGGCTCGCAACGTCTTGATGACTCCCGAGGAACTCGACGGGCACTGACATTGATGGAGGGTGAGTCACAAGACAACGAACCGTCGCTGACTGCTGGCCTGGACAGCCCGTCGTTCACGCTCCCGCCCAACGACCCCCTGGTCGTGGATGTACCGACGGACGGGGAGGTCCTGTCCACGACGTCCGGCCCTGCGGCCGGCGCGTTGCCACTCCTTCCTGTCTCCTCGACCCTGCCGGGACCGCCTCCTCTGCCTCCTCTCCCTGCACTTCCGCTTCCTGCGCCGCCGCTCGGCCCGGTTGCCCTGCCGGAAGACTCGCTTCCTCTGCCGGAAGACTCGTCTACCCGGCCGGAGGACTCGTTGCCCGAGCGCGGTGCGGACCGCCGGCAACGCCGACGCCGCCGTCGGCGCCGCGTGGGCATCGTCGTCGCGGCCGTGATCGTCGTCGTGGCCGCCTTGGTCGTTGTGCAGCTCCGCCGAGCGCTGCCCCGAGCGACGGTCCAGGCCACGCTGGCCAGTTCCTCGGTCGTTCCCGGCACGGCGCCGACCCTGGCCTGGCCGTCGACAGGCTATGCAGCGGTCGCCATCCCCGCGCTGGGCTACTCGGCCCAGTCCGGTTCCGAGGTGCCGGTCCCGGTGGCCAGCCTGACCAAGATGATGGTGGCGGTGGTGATCCTGCGGGACCATCCACTGGCCGCAGGGGTCGACGGCCCCTCGGTGACCATCACCGCCCAGGACGTGGCTGAGGACAACGCGGATGTCAGCACCGACCAGTCGACCGTGCCCGTAACTGTGGGCGAGGTGTTGACCGAACGCCAGTTGCTCGAAGGGCTGTTGATCCGATCGGCCAACAACATGGCCTTCACCCTGGCTCGCTGGGATGCCGGTAGCGTTCCCGCCTTCATCGCCAAGATGAACGCCGGCGCCAGCCAGTTGGGCATGGCCCAGACCCACTATGCCGACGTCAGTGGCTACGACCCGGCATCGGTCTCGACGCCGGCCGACAGTTTGAAGGTGGCCGCCCGGGGTCTAGCCGACCCGACGTTCGCAGCCATCGTGGCCATGCCGACGGTGACGCTCCCGGTGGTGGGTACCGTTCCCAACATCGTGAACGTGATCGGGTCGTATGGGATCGTCGGGGTGAAGTCCGGCATCACCAGCGCGGCCGGACCCTGCTTGGTGCTGGCGTCGAACCGCACGGTGGGCGGTCGGACGGTGCAGGCGATCGCGGCGGCGACCAACCAGCAGCCAACCGGGCCGAACGTGTTCGGCAACGCGGCCGTGGTGGACGAGCGTCTGATGCAGGCCGCGCTCGGCGCGGTGACCGAGTCGCCGCTGGCCACCCCCGGCGACCCGGTGGGAACAGTGGGGGCGGCGTGGGGCGGCACCCGACACGACGTCCCCGTGGTGACGACAGCCGGGGCCAGCGTGATCGCCGTGCCCGGTCAGGCCGTTGCCACCACGGTGATCGATCGGCCCGTCGCCACCGCCGCCACCTCCGACACCTCGGTAGGTCGGGTGGTCTTCACCGTCGGGCCCCAACGCCGGGTCGTGCCCTTGCGGCCGACCGGGTCGGTGCCGACCCCGACTCTGTGGTGGCGGTTGACCCGGATCTGACGACCGCCCTTCCTGGCCGCGACCCGTGGTTCGCTCGATCGAACCACGGGGGATGGGTCAGCCTGGTCCCGGCGTGAACGGTCGGTGACGACTACCCTGACCAGCGTGCGTGCACGTGCTCCCGCCTCCTCGGCCAATCTCGGGCCCGGATTCGACACCCTCGCCGTTGCTCTCGACCGGTACGTGGAGGTCGAAGTGGAGCCGGCCTCCCGACTGATCGTCCGCTCCGAGGGCGAAGGGGCCGGGCTCTCCGACGATCCCTCCCACCTGGCTGCACGGGTGGCCATCGATGTCGCCGGGCACGACCACCTGGCCATCACCGTCCGATCGGAGATCCCCATTGCTCGAGGCTTGGGCTCGTCCGCCGCGCTGGCTGTTGCCGCCG
>JAUTXB010000065.1 GCA_030838245.1 Acidimicrobiaceae bacterium | reverse complement strand
ACCTCACCGAGGCCCTGCGACCCGGGGGGAGCCCGGTCAAGGCGGCCCAGGAGGTGCTGCGCATCCTGCGGGACCAGCTGCGTTCGGTCATCGAGTTCGGTGGTCTGTCCCTCGACTCCTACGTCGAATTCCAGTCCAACGTCCGGGGACGCATCAACCGCCTGGAGGCGGGCGTGCCGCCGATGCGCTCACAGCAGCTGCTCGCGCTGCTCGACGCCGGGGTGGCGCACATCCCGCTCGGACCGAACCCGGAGCTGGCCGCCTGCCCCGACGGCGTCCGCCTGAGCTCAACGGCCCTCGACGAGCCGACGGCCGTGACGGTCGACGGGGTGGTGCGCGGCTATCTCGACATGCCCTCGCTGGCCCGGTCGGGCTCGCCCCTGCTCAACCGTCTCTACGCCAACGGAAGGCTCACCCAGCTCAGCTACGGTGACACACCCGTGGGCAGCGTGGCCATCAATGAGGACTTCCACCCCTACGACACCGAGGGCCGGCTCCAGCCCAACATCTCCGTGCTGGGCGTGCTCACCGAGGGGGTGCGCTACTTCACCCACTACCTACCCTCGCCCCGCAGCCGCCTCCGGGCCGTCTACGACGCCCAGGACTGCGTCGAAGCCGTGATCGGCTGAGCTGATGATCAATTCTACGACCGGACGGGCTCGGCCATTGGTGGCGGTGGGCTATGGGCCGCGTTGCGTTCCGGTGATGCAGCTGGCCGAAGCGGCCGCCGGCGCCTGCGACCTGCTGTGGATGATCGATTCGGCCGTGCCGGGGATGACGGAGATGGCCGATCTCCTCAACCGGTTCGGCGCCGTGGTCGACCTCGAAGGCATGAGCGTCGAGCAGGCGTTCAAGACCCTGGCCGACTGGGAGCCCGACGGCATGACCACCTACCTCGACGCCGGCATGGTCGAACTGGCTTGTGTGGCTGAGGATTTGGGCCTGCCCTTCCACAGCCCGGCAACCGCCGCCGCTCTCACCGACAAAGCCCGCCAGCGCCGGGCCCTGGCCGACGCCGGCCTCGACATGCCTCCCTGCCACTTCGTCCGGCCCTACCAGTCCCCGCGGGAACTCTCGGCCGTCGAAGCCGAGGTCGGGTGGCCCGCCGTCCTCAAACCCCGCTCGGCCCAGGGCAGCCGCTACACCTTCCTGGCCCGCGACCGCGCCGAGCTCGACAATCTGCTGCTCGCCCTCGGTCCGGGCCGCCCCAGCATGATCCTCGAGGGTTACCTGCCCGACGATCCGGCCCGTGACGGCGACCCGTACGCCGGCTACGTATCGGTCGAAAGCCTGGTCGCTGACGGCGTCATCAGTCATCTGGCCCTGACCGGACGCTTCCCACCTGCCGAAAACTTCCGCGAGACAGGGTTTTTCATCCCCGCCGCCCTCGACGCCGAGAGCCGTTCGGCCGTCCTGACCCTGGCCACCAAGGCCATCGAAGCCCTCGGTGTGCAGACCGGGTGCCTGCACACCGAGGTCAAGTTCACACCCGACGGGCCCCGCATCATCGAGGTCAACGGACGGGTCGGCGGCGGTGTGCCCGAGATGCTGGAGCGGGCCGCCGGAGTCAGCCTGCTCGACCTCACGCTGCGGGTGGCCCTGGGCAAGCCGGTGTTCGTCGACGGGCCGTTGGCCACCGACCGCATCGGCTACCGGTTCTTCCTCCAGCCGCCGACCGTCTCCGCCACGGTGAGGTCCATCGAGGGCATCAACGACTTCAGCGACCGCGCCGAGGTGGACACGGTCAGCCTCCACCAGGGCCCGGGCGCCACCCTCGACTGGCGGGACGGCTCGGGCAACCACATCGTGGCCGTGGTCGGCTCTACCGACGACGAAGAGCAGTTGCAGGCGGCCTACCGGCTCCTCCATCAAGAGGTCACCGTCACCTACAGCGATGTGAGGCATTGACCGATGGGCATTCGACTGGCCGGAGCCCTCGATGCGGGGGCGGCGACGCACGATGGATCGGCGCGGTGGACGTGCGCCCTGGTCAACAACATGCCCGACGCCGCCTTCTGCGCCACCGAGCGCCAGTTCGAGGGCCTGCTAAGTGCAGGTTCCGGGAATGACACGGTTGCTCTTACCCGCTACACCATGGCCGGAGTGCCCCGGGGCGAGCGGATCCGGGCGGGTATCGCCGCCGAGTACCGCCCCCTCGACGACATCTTCTCGGACCCCCCGGACCTGCTGGTGGTGACCGGTTCCAACCCGATCGAGTCCCGCATCGAGGACGAGCCCTACTGGTCTGATCTGCACGGCCTGCTGAAGTGGTCGAGCGAGAACGTGCAGGCCATGGTGCTGTCCTGCCTGTCGGCCCACGCCGCCCTTGCCGTCTTCGACGGCGTCGAGCGGACCACTCTGCCGGTCAAGTGCACGGGTGTCTTCGCCCAGGAGGTCGACCCGATCCACCCTTTGACCACCGGGTTCTACGGTTCAGTCGTCCTGCCCCACTCGCGGCTCAACGCCGTGCCTAAAGAGGCGGTGGTCCGCGCTGGCTACTCGGTGGCCCTGCAGTCGGAGGAGGTGGGGTGGAGCGTGGTCACGAAAACGGTGGGCCAGGCCGAGGTCGTACTGGTCCAGGCCCATCCCGAGTACGACCCCTCGAGCCTCGTCCGCGAGTACGTCCGGGACGTGCGACGGTATGCCTGCCACGAGCACGACCAACTACCCTGCCTCCCCCTCGACTGCGTGACCGGCCCCGACTGGGACCGGCTCCGCCGGCTGCACAACCGGATTGTGGGCGGTGAGCGGGACCCGGCCCTGGTGGCCGCCTTCCCCTTCGACGATGTCTGTGCCCGCGCCCCCTGGCCGTGGCGGGGCGCGGCCCAGCGCCTGTACGCCAACCTGTTCGGCACCATCTCGAAGAGGAGCGCCTGAGGCCATGCACGACGAGACCATCGCCATCCACGGTGGCTACACACCCGACGGGACGCGGGCCGTGGCCGTGCCCATCTACCAGACGGTGGCCCACGACTTCATCGATGCCGCCCACGCCGGTGCGGTGCTCGACCTGGAGACGCCCGGCTTCCACTACAACCGGCTCAACAACCCGACCTTGGACGTCCTCGAGCAGCGCATCTGCGCCCTCGAAGGGGGGACGGCGGCCCTGGTGGTGGCATCGGGGATGGCCGCCGTCAGCTACGCGATCCTCACAGTGGCAAGTGCCGGCTCGAACTTCGTGGTGGCCCCTCAGCTCTACGGGGCCACCTTCACCTACTTCGCCCACGTGCTGCCCACCCTGGGCATCGAGGCCCGCTTCGCCGTCGACGACCGAGCCGAGTCGATCGCCCCGCTCATCGACGAGAACACCCGTGCCGTCTTCTGCGAGACCATCGGCAACCCGGCCGGCAACATCGTGGACCTCGAGGCCGTGGCCGCCGTGGCCCATGCGGCCGGCGTGCCCCTCATCGTGGACAACACGGTGGCCACGCCGCTGATGCTCAAGCC
>JAUTXB010000039.1 GCA_030838245.1 Acidimicrobiaceae bacterium | reverse complement strand
ACGCTTCATCCTGCGAACCTGACGCACCCGATCCCGTGAACGAATCCGGTTCTTCCGCACCGGAACGACCGGCCGTGGCCCTCTGCTCGCCTTGGCTGTCGTCGACGATCAGCACCAGCGCGACCCGCCGTCCGAAGTGCTCGGACAGCACCGCCTCCACGTCGGCCCGGACCTCCTCACACCGCATCCGGTGGGTCTCGTTCGGCAACCCGAACTGGGCCTTGTCCCCCTCCACGCCGACGAACCGCCCGGCTTGGAACAGTGCCTTGGCCTTGGGTCGCAGCCGTCCGAGCACATGGTCGCCCCACGCCTCCACCAACTCGTCCCGCGTCGGCATCGGCGCCGATCCCTGAGGAGCCCCGGCCCCGGCACCGGCGTCGGGTGACGACGTCGCGTGGGCGCCTCCTCGGTTCGACTTGGCAGGAGGGGCGGGGTTCCCGGCGGTCGACTCGCCGGGCTCGGCTCCTCTGGGACCCGATGCGGCGGCAGGCCCCTCCGGGGCCGACCCTCCACTCTGGCGACGGACGGCGCCCAATGTCCTTCGGCCGCCGCCGTCAGCCGAGGGAGCAGAAGCCGTCGAGTCCACTGGGGGCTCCAACGTCGGTTGGGGAACCGAGGGCGGTGCTGGAGGCGCCGCCTCTTGGGGCACCGAGGACCGCTGTCCCCCCGGCGACGGGTCCCCGGGCGCACTGGCAGTCGGTGCACGCGGCGTGGCGGTGGGGGCGGCGACAGGAGCAACAACTGTCTCGCCCCCCGACGTCGACGGCACCGGTGTGCCTCGCTCCAGCCGCTCGATGCGCGCCACCAGCGCCTCGGGTGACACGTCCACGTCAGGGTGGGCCAGCCGCACCAGCGCCACTTCTAGGTTGACCCGGGGATCAGGCGCTTCTCGCATGGCCACCTGAGCCAGCCCCAGCACTTCCATCCCCCGGACGACGGCAGCCAGGCCCAACCGCTCGGCCAAGCCGGTGATCTCGTCCCGCTCGGTGTCGCCCACCGAGACCAACTCGGGGGCGACCATGGTCAAGAAGGCCTGGCGCAAGTGCTCGATGAGGTCCCCGGCCAGCTGCTGTGGGCTCCAGCCTCCTGAGGTCAGGTGGGCGACGGCCACTAGAGCACGGGCGGTATCCCGCTCGGCCAACGCCTCGGCGATCTCGCTGAGCTGGGGAAGGTCGTCGTCCACCGTGTCCGAGGCGGCCACCTGGTCAAGCACGGACAGGGCGTCACGGGCCGATCCTTTGCCGCGGCGGATGGCGACGTCGAGCGCCTCGTCGGTCACGTCGAGGTGGGCGTCGTTTCGCACCTGGGTCAAGAGGTCACCGAGGGTGTCGGCGTCGAGCAGCCGGAATTCGAAGTGCTGGGTGCGGCTGCGGATGGTGGGCAGCACCTTCTGCGGGTCGGTCGTGGCCAGGACGAACACCACGTGGGCAGGAGGCTCCTCCAGCGTCTTCAACAGCGCGTTGGAGGCGGCGGTCGAGAGCATGTGGACCTCGTCGACGATGTAGACCTTCTGCCGGCCCGGGGTCCCGAGTGCGGCCCGGGACACCAGATCGCGCATGGCCTCCACCCCGTTGTTGGAGGCGGCGTCGAGCTCGTGGACGTCGAGCGAGGTGCCCTTGGCGATCTCGACGCACGACGGGCAGATACCGCACGGCTCACCGTCTTGGAGATTGGTGCAGTTCAGAGCCTTGGCCAGGATGCGGGCCGTCGAGGTCTTCCCCGTCCCGCGTGGCCCGCTGAACAGGTAGGCGTGGGCCACACGGTCATCGCGGACTGCGTTGCGGAGAGCCAGCACCACATGGTCCTGCCCACGGACCTCCTCGAACCGGCCGGGACGGTACCGCCGGTAGAGCGATTGGTACGGGAGGTCGCCCTCGGACGCGGCGCTCGCAGACAGGTCTGGGGAGGGTTCGGGAGGGGGTTCGGGGGGTACGTCGGACACTGTCTGGGGAGCCTACAAGCCGGGTGGCCGCGAACGGCCCCGACGCTTGGTGCGATGGCCAGGTTGGCTGCGGCACACAAACTGACCTGCTGAGAGCTGCTGCCTTCCGACCCTGACTCGATTCACAGGAGCCCGTTGCGCAGGACCCAGCCACCGCACCAAACGTCGGGGCGAGGGACAGGATAGTGGCCCCCGTCGGGCTGAGGTCTGCGGGGCGGCCGAGTAGCCTGTCGGGGCTGCACGCGCCCCTCAGCGGGCGTGACGACTCGGAGGAGTGCGAGAGCGGCCGAATCGGCACGATTGGAAATCGTGTGTGGGGAAACTCACCATGGGTTCAAATCCCATCTCCTCCGCCACATGGGCATTGACGAGCCAATCGGATCAGCAGCCGGTCGAGTACCAGGTCGAGCGACCGGATCGGGCGCCCGCGATCGGGCATCCGACGACGCGGCCATGGTTGCCGCGCTGGCCGAGGCGGCCCACGCACCGGGCCACGGCGACGTGCCCGTGGGGGCGGTGGCCCTGGTGGACGGGAACATCGTGGCATCGCGTCACAACGAGCGCGAGCTACAGGGGGACCCGACCGCCCACGCCGAGCTGTTGGTGGTGGCCGACGCCGCCGCGGCTCTCGGCACCCGGCGCCTCGACAGGGTGACCCTGGTCGTCACCTTGGAACCGTGCCCCATGTGTGCCGGGGCGCTGGTGGCCGCTCGAGTCGGCCGGCTGGTGTTCGGGGCCTCCGACCCCAAGGCCGGCGCGTGTGGATCGCTCTACACCCTGTGCGCCGACCCCCGCCTCAACCACGAGGTGGCCATGACCGCAGGGGTGCGGGCCGATGAGGCATCGGCACTGCTCACCCAGTTCTTTCGCTCTCGCCGGGGCGACTAGCCTCTCGTCTCGGAGGGATGCGAGAGTGGCCGAATCGGACGGTCTCGAAAACCGTTGTGTCGCAAGGCACCGTGGGTTCGAATCCCACTCCCTCCGCCGCTGGCCCTCACCGAATGTGGCTGCCGGAATTTCACCTAAGTCGGTGACCGGCGCTGCTTCGGTGGTGCAGAGGCGACGAGGCGAGCTCAGGTACCGGCCAGTGCTCCGGCCGCTCCTCCTTCGGTCTTGCCCGACGACCCGGGGGCACCCTCGGCTTCGGCTTCGGCGTCGGCGAGAGTGAGAGGCATGGCGATCTCCTCGAGGCCCTTGCGCTCGGCCCGGACGCCCAGGAGCAGCTCGACGATGCCTCCCACGATCATGAGCCCTGCGCCGAGGGCCAACGCCCAGAAGACGTCGGTGGCGTTCTTGGTGGCCACCATCTTGGCAAACAGGAGCGGCCCGATGATGCCCCCGGCGCCGGTGCCAACGGCGTAGAAGACGGAGATCGAGATGGCCCGGGTCTCCATGGGGAAGACCTCGCTTACCGTCAGATAGGCGGCACTGGCTCCGGCCGAGGCGAAGAAGAACACCACCATCCAGGCGATGGTGAGGGTGGTGGCCGTGAGCACGTGATGCTGGAAGAGCAGCCCGGTGATCAACAACAGCACCCCGGAGAGCATGTACGTCGTGGAGATCATCTGCTTGCGTCCGATCGAGTCGAAGAGCGGACCGAGCACCAGTGGGCCAACCAGGTTGCCGGCCGCGAACGCCACCAAGTAGTAGGGCGCATCGCCGGTGGAGACACCGAAGAACGTGGCCAGCACGGTGGTGTAGCCGAAGAGGATCGAGTTGTAGAGGAACGCCTGGCCGACGAACAGGGAGAACCCCAGGATCGAGCGCTTGGGATAGAGCTTGGCCAGCGTCCGGACCATCTCGGTCAGGGGAATGGAATGGCGTTGCCGGATGGTGATCGCCTTGTCGTCGGGGACATCGGTCAGGTTCCCGCGGTCGGCGGTCACGCGTTGTTCGATGTCCTTCACGATGCGCTCGGCCTCGTCCTGGCGGCCGTGGATGAGGAGCCACCGGGGGCTCTCGGGCACGTTCCGCCGCACGAGCAAGATGACCAGTCCGAGCACACCACCGAGGCCGAAGGCCAACCGCCAGCCCAG
The DNA here is from genome assembly GCA_030838245.1 of Acidimicrobiaceae bacterium. The sequence goes on along the minus strand of JAUTXB010000039.1, from coordinate 7,929 downwards.
CCACACCGGGAAGATGGACTCGTTCAACACCAACACCGAGAGCAGGGCACCGCCGATGGCCCCCAACCAGTAGCTCCCGTTGATGGCAATGTCGACCCGACCCCGATGCGATTTGGGGATCAGCTCGTCGATGGCCGAATTGATGGCGCTGTACTCCCCACCGATCCCCGCACCGGTGATGAAACGGAAGAGGAAGAACCACCACGGAGCAAAGGAGAACGCGGTGAGCAGCGCGCCGGACAGATAGACGGCCAAGGTGATCATGAACAGCCGCTTGCGGCCGAACCGGTCGGTCAGCTGGCCGAAGAAGAGTGCGCCAATACAAGCACCGGCCACGTAGAGGGCGGCGCCCAATCCCGATATCTGCGTCGAGGTGATGGACACACCGCTCCCGGCAGCCGACACCCGACCGGTGATCGAGGAGATCACCGTCACCTCCAGGCCGTCGAGGATCCACACGGTCCCGAGCCCGATGATGATCATCCAGTGCCACCGGCTCCACGGCAGCCGGTCGAGCCGGCCCGGAATCTTGGACGTCACCGTGCCGATCTGTACCCCTCCGCTCGCACCCCCGTTGCTCACGTCGCCCCCTTTCCTCAACGGGCCTATACCCGTGACCGCACAGGCAATACACGTCGGTAACAAAAAGAGGTCGTAGAGTGTGGTCGGATTTATCGACGAGGAACGGGGAAACGATGTTCGCGGAGTTCGGTGATGGACAGCTTGTTTATGGCTTCTTGTGGTTCTTCCTCTTTTTCATCGAGATCTGGCTGATGATCTCCGTGTTCATCGACATCTTCCGCAGCCATGACATGAAGGGCTGGGTCAAGGCGGTATGGATCCTCTTCGTCCTCGTCATTCCGCTCATCGGCATCCTCGTGTACTTCATCGCCCGTGGCGACAAGATGCGTGCCCATTCGATCGATGCGGCCAAAGAGCAGCAGCAGGCCTTCCAGCACTACGTCCAGCAAGCGGCGGGCACCACCACCTCCGGCCGCGCTGACCAGTTGGCCAAGCTGGCCGATCTCAAGGACAAGGGCAACATCACGGAAGAGGAGTACCTCCGGCTGAAGGACGAGGTCATCAATACCCCCGCCGGCTCCGCCCCGCAGTAGGGCGGCGGCCAGCGCCCAGTAGGGGGCTGCCGGCGACGCGGCGACGGGCCCGGGCAGCCCTACTGACTAGAGGGCGACTGGCGGGTGGTCAGCCACCGGTGGAAACCGGCCGCGTTGGAATGGACGCCGCTCAGCACCTCGTGCTTCTCGCGGTGCTCGGGCGCAACGTCGATCATCGCCGGGTCGAAGGCGGCGGACAGCGCGTCAGCGATGTCCTCGCTCCGACCAAAGGCCGCCTCGGCGATCTCGGCCCACTGGCGGAGGGTGCCGTGTGCCTCCTGCAGGAGCTCTTCGGGGTCGCCCAGCAACCCGTAATGGGCCAAGGCGATCCCTGAGGGTCGCCGTTCGGCGAACCGGTCCAGCGAGTGCAGGGCCAGATCGAGGTCGAAGTCCGGTGGCGGGGTGGCCGGGCGCAGCACGCCCACGTCGGGGAGCCGCACCCCGACCGCGTCTCCCGCGAAGAGGATGCCACTGGACGAGTCGTGCAGGGCAACGTGGTGCTTGGCATGACCGGGCGAGTCAACCGCGACGAGCGAGCGGTCCGGCCCGACCGGGATGGCCTCGCCGTCGTGGAGCACGTGGATGCGCTCCTTCGGCGTCGGGTCGAGCCGGCCGTAGAGGGAGTCGAGAAGCGGTCCGTAGACGCGAGAGGCCGAGTCCACCAGCTTGGTCGGGTCGACCAGATGGCGGGCGCCCTTTTCATGGACGTACACCGTGGCCTTGGGAAAGGCTCGAGCCACGTCGCCCACGCCGCCGGCGTGATCCAGGTGGATGTGGGTGACCACCACACCGGCCAGGTCGTCGGCCCCGAGGCCGAGCCGATCCAGTTGGGCCAGGAGCACCGGGACAGAGCTCTGGCTGCCCGTCTCGACCAGGACCGGGGCCGGGCCCTCGATGAGGTAGCCGGCGGTGACCCGCTCCCAGCCGCCCAGCAACGTGTCGAGCTCGATGACGCCCGGGGCGATCCGGGTCCCGACCCCGGCATCGCTCAGCCCGTCGGCACCGGCGGACTGGTTGACCGACGGGTCGGCGGAGTGGTCCTGGGCGTGGGGGTGCGGATGTGAGCCGCTCATGACGGGGTGACCTCGATCACCACCTTGACGTCGTCGGGCTTGCGGTCGAGCGCGTCCTGCCACGATTCGAGGGGCACCCGCCGACTGACCAGCTTGGCCAGCCACGTGTCGTCCGCCTTGGCCAGCGCCTCGGCCGCGGCCTCGTAGTGGCGTCGGTTGGCGTTGACCGATCCCACCACCGCCTCGTTCTCGAGCACCATGTTCCGGTTGAGGGTGCCGCCGTCGATGCTGATGGTGTGGCCGCCGGACGAGACACCGGTCAGGCACACCACCCCTCCGATCCCGACCTGTTGCATGGAATCGAGCACCAGGCTGTCCACGCCGGTGCACTCCATGATCACGTCGGGATCCTTCACCGCATCGGTGATCGAACCGGTGTGGTAGGTGGCCCCGATCGCCGCCACTAGGTCCGGCTTCAAACCGGAGGTCATCCGGTCGATCACGTGGACGTCGATGCCGCGCTGGACACCGAGCAACGCGGCCAGCAGACCGATGGGCCCGGCCCCGGTGACCACCGCCGTCTGGGGGTCCCAGTGGGCGCGACCGCCGATACGGTCGACCTGCTCCCACGCCTTGGCCACCACGCTGGTCGGTTCCAGGAGCACACCGAGCAACCCGAGCTTGGCGTCGACCTTGACCACGAACTTGGGCTGGATGCGGTAGCGCTCCGACAGATAGCCGTCGTGCTCTTTGATGCCGCGCTCGGTGTACTGGCCGTTCCGGCAGAAGTCCCACTCGTCGACCGCGCAGTTGGCACAGGGCACCGGGTCGGGCCGGCGGACGATACCCACCACCAGGTCGCCTACGGCCACGCCACTGCCATCGGGGGCCTCGAGCACCTTCCCGATGGACTCGTGACCCAGCACCAGACGCTCCCGCCCGGGGGGTGCCCACCCGTAGGCGCCGGACAGAATCTCTATGTCTGTGCCGCAGATCCCCACGGCCAACGTCTGGACCAGTACCGGGCCGTCGGCCTCGGGTGGCTCGTCCACATCATCGAGGCGGGCGGAGTTCTTTTGGAGCGGAACGACCGTGAGTGCTTTCATGTGCTCTCTCCTCTGTACGGATGATCCGTGGCTAGCAGGTGGTGTCGGCGCCGTGGCAAGCAGGTGGTGTCGGGCCGCCTATCCGGAGCCGGCGTCGTTGGCCGCCGAGGTTCCCCCCGCCCCCCTCGACGAGCTGGACGGGTCGGCAGTTGCCGCCCTGTCAGCCGGAAGGGCCGCAGTGCCCACCGGGCCGCGTCGATCCTTGTGGTGGGATGGCTGCCCCAGGCGATGCAGCCGGCCGGACCCGGTCTTGGAGCGGATCATGCCCCGGCGCGTCTGGCTCATCATCTCCGGTGCCATGACCGGCTTGTCCTCACCGGCCAGCTTCGACGCCGAGTTCACCAGCGACACGTGGGAGAAGGCCTGCGGAAAGTTCCCGACCAGGCGTCCGGCGACCGGGTCGTACTCCTCGGACAGCAGGCCGAGATCATTGCGTAACTCGAGCAGGCGATCAAAAAGGGTCCGGGCATCATGATGCCGGCCGATCATTGACAGGCAGTCGGCAAACCAGAACGAGCAAGCCAGAAAGGCCCCCTCTCGACCGGAGAGCCCGTCGACATCGCCGGAGGTGGCTGCTTGGTACCGCAGCACGAACCCGCCATCGAGCAGCTCGCGTTCGACGGCCTCGATGGTGCCCCTGACCCGGGGATCGGTGGCCGGTAGGAAGCCGACCAGGGGAATCATCAACAGGCTGGCGTCGAGGGCATCGGACCCGTAGTACTGGGTGAACGAGCCCTTGCTGGCGTTGAAGCCCTCGGTGGTGACCTGGGTGTGGATCTCCTGGCGGAGAGCACGCCACTTGTCGACTGGGCCCACCGAGTTGCAGTTCTCCACCGTCTTGATGGCTCGGTCCACCGCCACCCACGCCATCACCTTGGAATGGGTGAAGTGACGTTGTGGACCCCGAACCTCCCAGATGCCGTCGTCCGGCTTGCGCCAGCCGTCCTCCAAGAAGTCCATCAGCGCGCACTGCAGGTCCCACGCCGGGTCGCGGAAGTGATCTCCGGCCAACGTCGCTTCATAGAGCGCCGACATCACCTCGCCGTAGACGTCCAGTTGGAACTGGCCCGATGCGGCGTTGCCGATGCGGACCGGCGCGGAGCCCTCGTAGCCGGGTAGCCAGTCGACCTCCCACTCGTCCAAGCGGCGCTCGCCGCCGGCGCCGTACATGATCTGCAATTGGGAGGGATCACCGGCCACCGTCCGAAGCAACCAGTCGCGCCAGGCCATGGCCTCCTCGTAGAAGCCGCCCCGCATGAGGGACTCGAGTGTGAGGGTGGCGTCCCGAAGCCAGCAGTACCGGTAGTCCCAGTTGCGAGAGCCGCCGAGGGTCTCGGGAAGCGACGTGGTGGCGGCGGCGACGATGCCGCCGGTGGGCTGGTAGGTCAGCGCCTTCAGCGTGATGAGCGACCGCACCACGGCTTCCCGATCGGGACCGTTGTAGGTGCACTGGGACACCCACTCGTGCCACCAGGTCTCCGTGTCCTCGATGGCGTAGAGGGCGTCGACCGGACGAGGGGGCTCCTCGTTGGCCGGAAACCACGCCAGTGAGAACGGGACCCGCTGTCCCTCGACCACGGTGAACTCGGCCACGGTGGAGAAGTCCTCCCCCCGGGTGTGCACCGGTGTCCACAGCGAGAGCCCGTCCGGTCCGGCGATGGCCACCAGGGTGCCGTCCAGGCGGCGGACCCAAGGAACGATCTGGCCGTACCCGAACCGGATGGTCAGGTCCATCCTCATCGATACCCGACCCCGGACCCCCTCGACCAGGCGGACGACCTCGGGATGCTCCTGACGGATGGGCATGCAGTCCACCACCCGCACGGTTCCCTCGGGAGTGACGAACTCGGTCTCGAGGACCAGTGAGTCGCCCCGGTAGCGGCGACGGGTGGCCCGATGCTCCCCCTTGGGCGCCACCTTCCAGCGGCCGTGTCCCTCGTCCCCCAGCAACCGGGAAAAGCAGGCGGCCGAATCGAAGCGGGGTAGGCAGAGCCAGTCGATGGAACCATCGCGCCCGACCACCGCTGCGGTATGCAGATCGCCGATGATGCCGTAGTCCTCGATCGGGAGCGTCACGGGGACATGTTTAGCCCGAGGAGGCCACGCACGTCGTTCGACCTGGTCGCCCCGCTGCAACCTTCGCTGCCGTTCCTAGCAACCCGACCCGGCACCGCCTGGGCCGCTCAGAGCTACCCGTTGGTGCATCCGCCGGTCCCCACAGCCCCGGTGGCCGCCTCCGCCTGGTGCACTCGGGTGATCACCCCAGGCGAAGTCAGCGCGTACCCGATGGTGGCGTTGGTGGTTGACCGCGAGAACACAATGCCGATGACGACACCGTTGGGCAGCACCAAGGGGCCGCCCGAGTTCCCCGGCCGCACCGTGGCCTCGATCTCGTAGACGTCTCGGACAGTAAGGCCCTGACCGTAAATATCTCGGCCCTGGGCTTGGAACTCTGCCATCACCCCGGCCGGCCCGTAGGTGAACTGCCCGCCACCGGGGTAGCCGAGTACCGCACCCTGGGTCTGACGTGGCACCGTCTGCGAATCGAGCTGCAACGCCGGCTCGGTCACATTGGTGCGCAGGATGGCCAGGTCGAATGACGGGTCGAAGTACACGACCGTGGTGTCGTGGGTACCGCTGGGGTCCACCACGGTGGGATGGGGAACCCCCGCCACCACGTGTGCGTTGGTGACGACCAGGCCGGGAGCAACCACGAAGCCCGAGCCTTCCTGGATCTGCCCGCACCCCTCCCCGACCACCTTGACCGTCGACGCACCGGCAGCAGCCACGGCGGCATTCACGGTGGCCGCGTCGGGCAGGGCGACCGGACCGGCCGAGGCCGGCGCCAACTGGGCGAACACGGGCGGGAAACCCTCTTGGGAGAGGAAGGCCTGCACCTGGGAGAACACCGAGGGGGGTGCCGGGAGCACATTGTCCAACGAGCGGATGATGGTGGAGTTGGCGATCACCGAGTTGAGGCTGGGATACGAGCTGTTGACCAGGGTGCTGGCCACCAGCCACACGGCCAGGAGGGAGGCCACCACGGCGACGGCCACGCCCAGGCCCGAGTCAACAGAGCCGAATTTTCCCCGGTGGACGGCTCGGAACGATCGGGCACCGAGGACGCGCCCCGCCGTTCCCAGCACGACGGCGCTCCCCACCATGGTGATCAGCGCGACGGCTGTGCGCGATGGCTGGGAGTGCACCCAATGCACGGTGGCGGAGGCCAAGATGGCGCCCAGGTACATGCCCAGCCAAAAGCCGACAAACGACAGGGTCAGGAGCACGGCTCCGAGGCGCAGGCCCTCGATCGCGGCGACGGCGACGACGACCAGCAGCAGCACATCGAGGAGGTTCAAGGCGACGGGTCGCCCGTGCGTCGGGCTTCCTGTGGCGCGAAAAGTTGGATCACCGCCGGGTAACGGTAACGGGTCTCCCGTACGACACAGGCAAAATTCGCCAAAAATCTCAGACGACGTGTCAAGATCGCGGGTGGAACGGGTGCGGGCCGGCCCAACGAGTGCTCGTGGAGTTCAATGAGAAAGAGCGGGGTTACGCGATGAGCGATCAAACACCGCCCACATCGGGCGAAGAGCCGACTCCTGGGGTGGAACCGCCGCTGCCGCCACCCAGGAATGCTCCTCCACCAACGCTGCCCGGACCTCCATCGGCCGCACCACCGCCCCCGCCACCAGCGCCACCTTCGGCACCACCGGCAGCGCCGGCGGCCGCACCAGCACCGCCCCCGTCAGCACCGCCGGCAGCGCCGGCACCACCCCCCGCTTACGGTCAGCGGCCGCCCCCGGCCGCTCCCCCGCCCACATACGGCCAGGCTCCTTTCGGTCAGCCTGCCTACGGCCAGGCCCCCTACGGCCAGCCCCCAGCCGGAGCAGCTCCCTACGGCTACGTGACCGGTCCCGTGGACAGCCAGGGTCGCCCGCTGGCTGAGTGGTGGCAGCGCCTAGTGGCCATCATCATCGACAGCGTCATCTTGGGCATCGTCACCGGCATCATCAGCGCCGTCATCATCGCCACCGGTCACTACCACGGCAACGGGAACGGGTTCTTCAGCACGAACCTGGACGCCCGGCACGTAGTCGCCGGCCTCATCACCTTCATCTTCGACCTGGGCTTCTTCGCATTCCTCAACGGCGGTGAGAAGGGCCAGACCATCGGGATGATGGCGCTCGGGATCACCGTGCGGGACACCAATACGGGTGGCCCGATCGATCCGCAGCGAGCCGGCCTCCGGATCTTCATCCTGTACCCGGGAATCCTGCTGCGGTGGATTCCGGTTCTGGGGGCGATCGCCGGTGTCTATACGATCGTCGCCGGCCTCTCGCCTCTGTGGGACAGCAAGCGCGAGGGGTGGCACGACAAGGTGGCCAAGACGACGGTGATCAAAGTCCGCTGATCCCGTGCCACGCCGGCGCCCTGTCCCGGGCGCGGCCGCGGTCAGCGCGGTCCTGATTATCGCCACCGCCGGTTGCATGACGGTTGCGGTCCTGGCGTCGAGCCAGACGGTCAGCGCGGCGACGTCGAGCTCGCCCTGGACCGGGTCGTTCATCGCCGTCGCCCTACCCCCACGGGTGGACCAGGTGAAGAGCACCACCTGCGTCAACGGCCAGGACTGCTGGGCGGTAGGAGAAGCAGTGGGCCGCGGGGCAACCGAGAGCTCCGCGGCCGTCATCGCCA